>ONLK01000041.1 GCA_900318615.1 uncultured Eubacteriales bacterium | reverse complement strand
TCCGTCTGCGTTTACTTTAATGAGGAAAAGATGGAGCAGCATAAAAAAAGAATACTTGCCCCGGGCGAGATGGAGCAGGTAATTTTGAAAAAGGAACAGGTTGTATCTTATCCGGATCTGAAGACCATTACGATCCGGGTGGAACAGACACAGTAACAGGGAGCGCAGGAGAATGGAGACAAGAGAACTGACCTGTATCGGCTGCCCGATGGGCTGCCTGATAACGGTGACGCTGGACAAGGGCGCTGTTACGGAGGTAAAGGGAAATACCTGCAGGCGCGGCGATATTTACGCACGCCGGGAGGTAACGAATCCGACCCGGATTGTAACCTCTACGGCAATCATTGAGGGAGGGATGATTCCGCGCGTGTCCGTCAAGACCGCTTCGGATGTGCCGAAGAGCAAAATTTTTGATGTTATGAAGGCGATTAACCGCATCCGTGTACAGGCGCCGGTTAAAATGGGCGATGTACTGCTGGAGAATGCGGCGGATACGGGCGTGGCCATCATCGCAACGAAAAATGTACCGAAGGCATAAAAGAGGGGCAGCCGGAGACGCTGCCGGAAGGGCGGCGTTCAGTCAGGCTGTCCGCGCATTTGGAAAATATTTTTAATTCCGGATGGATGCCATTTTTCACATTTCCTGAGGGAAGCGGATGCCCCAGTCCCGGCGCAGGCGGTCCGTCTGGTTTAAGACATCCATCGTTTCGGCAAACGGCAGGAGCGGGGATTCTTTTACGCCCCGGCGGATACAGTCATTGACATAGGCGATTTCATACTGATAGCCTTCGTCCTCTGCCCCCGGAACCGTCTGCGAAACCTTTTGTTCAATAACTTCGGTCCGCCCGCCGGTGACAATGGTGACCCTGGTCGGCTTCCAGAACACCGGAAGGATCATGTAGCCTCTGGTGCCGTAGATGAAAGCAGTATCCAGCATTTGTGTGCGGATACCGCAGCTCATCGTGGCAAGAGCACCGTTGTCATACCGGGCCACAAAGGAGGCCTGCTCGTCCACCTGCAAATGAAGGCCATCGGTGTTCATCGCGCAAAGACCGGTGATGCTTTCCGGCGCCCGGCCGTAAATCATCCTTGCCAGATGCAGCGGATAGACGCCCACATCCAGAAGTCCGCCGCCGGCACGGTCCGGATCCACCAGCCGGCTGGTACAGTCATCCGGGACCCGGAAGGAAAATGCGGCCTGCACATGGCGCACATCCCCGATTTCACCCTCTTTAATTTTCGTAAGGACCGTATCCATGATCGGGAAGAACCGGGTCCAGACGGCTTCCATCAGAAAAACGTTGTGGCGGCGGGCACATTCCGCCATCTTTTGAAACTGGGAGGCGCTGATGCCTGCCGATTTTTCCACCAGCACATGCTTGCCATTTTCCATAGCCTTCATGGAAAGTTCCTGATGCTGCGTGTGCGGGACAGGAACATAGACCACATCAATGTCCGGATCGTGGATCATCTCATCGTACGTCATCGTTTTCGGTATCTTCCATCTGCCGGCGGCACGGCGGGCACTTTCCTGTGTCCTGGATGCAACAGCCGCAATCTCCATGTCAGGCACCTGTGCCGCCCCCTGCATCCAGCGTTCCAGAATGGCGCCGGCCCCCATAAGCCCCCAGCGTATTTTTTCACCCATACAATTACCTCCTGAACAATAGGATGGTTAAAGAGCTGCTCCGGATTTCCATATGCGAAACCCTCCTGATCTGATTATAGTACCTGCCCTGGCAGGATGGGTAAATAATCCAAAGAACCACATGTAAAAGCGGAGAATGACGGCTGCTATCTGCTATAATATGATTACCGTGTCAAAAGTCCGCCGCCATGCATGCTTGCATGCGAGTGGTGGCAGGACTTATTGACACTCATATCATAATATAAGATAAACTGAAAGTATATGACAGCATAATAAATAAGAAACCTGTATCATGATGGAATAAGCAAGACAAAAAAGAGATGACCGGCAGAAGGAGCGGAATTATGAACCGTTCTCAGGCGCCGCAGTCCGGAAGGGAAGGTTTTATGACAATCGGTACCAGCGTTCCGCGTGTGGATTCTTATGACAAGGCGGCGGGACGAACGAAATATGTGGATGACCTTTGCAGTTCCAGGGCGCTGGTGGCAAAGATCCTTCATTCAAATGTAGCTCATGCCTATGTGAAATCAATAGATACAAGCGAGGCGGAAAAAATTCCGGGCGTGGTCGGTGTTTTTACCTGCTTCGATGTACCTGAATGGCCGTTTCCCACCGCGGGGCATCCGTGGTCGACCCAGAAAGATCATCAGGATGTGTGCGACAGGCATCTGCTGACCAGACATGTGCGTTATTACGGCGATGATGTGGCGGCCGTGGTGGCGGTCGATGAGGTGACGGCCATTCACGCTGTTCAGGCGATTAAAGTGGAGTACGAGGTGCTTCCGTTCGTGCTGGATCCTCAGGAGGCCATGAAGGACGGGGCGGTGCTGCTGCATAAAAAGTATCCCCATAATATTCTGGCGCATACCCGCAACTGCCACGGAAATTACGAGGAGGCAATCCGGGAGCCGGGACTTGTTAAGGTGGAAGGCTGGTATGATACGCCGACCGTTCAGCACTGCCACATTGAGAATGCGGAGTGCTTTGCTTATATGGAGAACGGGATCATTACCGTTGTCGCCTCCACGCAGATTCCGCATATCGTGCGCCGCTGTGTGGCCATGGCACTCGGTGTGGACTGGGGAAAGGTCCGCCTGATCAAACCATACATCGGCGGCGGGTTCGGCGACAAGCAGGATGCGCTTTACGAACCGCTGTGCGCCTGGCTGACCACCCAGGTCGGCGGCCGCCCCGTGAAGCTTGAGTGCACTCGCGAGGAAACGTTTGCCAACTGCCGCGTGCGCCACGCCATCCGCTATCATCTGATTTCCTGGGTAAAGCCGGACGGAACCCTGGTGGCCAGGAAGGCGGAGTGTTATTCCAACCAGGGAGCCTACGCTTCCCACGGTCACGGCGTGAACGCCAAGGGCATGAATTCCATCCCGCAGCTTTATCCGTGTCCGAATATAGAGTGTGATTCGTGGACGGTTTTTACAAACATGCAGGTGGCGGGAGCCATGCGCGGCTATGGTATGCCGCAGGTTACCTTTGCGCTTGAATCCCACGTGCAGGATATTTGCGAAAAACTTCATCTGGATCCGATGGAGTATCACCGCCGTGCGCTGATGCCGGTCGGCTTTACGGACAGCTTTTCGAAAAATGAACTCTACTCGGATACCTTTAACGAGGTGCTGACCGTGGGGGAGCGCGCCATCGGCTTTAACCGGAAATACAAACTGTACCGGAACCAGACCGGGCGCTACCGCCGCGGAGTCGGCTTTGCCGCCTTCTGGTACAATACAGCCGTCTGGCCGATATCGCTCGAAACCTCATCATGCCGTATGATCCTCAATCAGGACGGCTCGGTGCAGCTGCAGGTCGGTGAGACGGAGATCGGACAGGGAGCGGATACCGCGTTTGCCCAGATGGCGGCGGACACAATCGGCGTACCGCTGGACAAGGTTCATGTGGTTTCCTGCCAGGACACGGCGGTAACTCCGTACGGAACCGGAGCCTACGCATCACGGCAGACCTATGCGGCCGGCATGGCGATTCGCGGCTGCGCGGAGAAATTCAGACAGAAAATTCTGGAGAACGCTTTCCCGTACACCCGGATGCAGCCGTACCTGATGGATATTGCGGATGGAAATATTATCCGGAACACCGACGGGCGGAAGCTGATGAGTCTGGGGGAGTTTGCCACGATGAAGCTCTATGACCGCGAAAACAATGAACACATCACCTGCGAAAAGTCAACGCAGCTGAAGACGAACGCATACAGTTTTGGCTGCGGCTTTGCGGAGGTGGAAGTGGATACGCAGCTTTGCCGCGTAAAGGTACTGAAACTTGTCAACGTGCATGACGCCGGCCGCATCATCAATCCGGCGCTGGCGCGTGCCCAGGTGCAGGGCGGTATGAGTATGGGGATCGGGTATGCTCTTTCCGAAAAGATGCTTTACGATCCGAAGACCGGGCGGCTTCTGAATGGAAATCTTCTCGACTATAAGCTTTCCACACCGATGGATCATCCGTCGCTGGAGGTTCATTTTGTTGAGAACCCGGAACCAACCAGCGCCTACGGAACAAAAGCGCTCGGCGAACCGCCGGTCATCCCGGTATCTCCGGCGATCCGGAATGCCATTTTGAACGCGACGGGAGTTGCCTGCATGGAAATCCCGATGCGCCCGCATTACCTGTATGAAAAATTCAGGGAAGCGGGACTGATTGGGGAAGAATAGAGAAGCGGGCACGGCTGCAGAGGAAAGCAGCGGACAGAATACAAATCGATGCACGACGATATGAATACATATCGCGCAGATAATTCAGGGAAGGCTTTTATGTACGATATAGGAAAAATATACGAAGCTCATACGGTAGAGGAAGCAGTGAATTTGCGCCTGGAACACCCGGAAGCGGTGATTATCGCCGGCGGCTCTGATGTTTTGATAAAGGTTCGCAGCGGAAAACTGGCCGGAGCGGATTTGATCAGTATCCAGGGCGTGGATGAACTGCGCGGTGTACACATGGAAAAGGACGGAACGCTGGTGATCGGATCACTGACCTCATTTTCTCATATCACGGCGGACCCGCTGATCGGAAGCTGTATCAGGGTGCTGGGTGAAGCGGCGGATAAGGTCGGAGGACCGCAGATCCGTGCGGTCGGGACGGTCGGCGGAAATACCTGCAACGGTGTCACAAGTGCAGATACGGCATCCACATTGCTCGCCTATGATGCGATTGTGGAACTGGCCGGCGGAACAGAAGATGAAGGCAGGACGGGCGGAAACGCAGAAAATGCCGGAGGACAGATGGCACGAAACCCAGGAGCCGGAGGAGCGGACAGCCAGCGGAGAATCGCCCGGCGCCTTGTGCCTCTTGAGAAATTTTATCTTGGCCCTGGGCGGACAGATGTCCGTCCGGGAGAGATTCAGACCTGCCTTCGAATTCCGGTAGAATCCTATGAGAATCATTATGGATTCTACATCAAATTCGGTATGCGCAATGCCATGGAGATTGCGACGGTCGGATGTTCTGTGAATGTTAAACTTTCGGAAGATAAAAAATATCTGGATGATCTTCGGATTGCCTTCGGCGTTGCAGGACCGGTGCCGATGCGGGCTCATGAAACGGAAAAGAAGTTCAAAGGTGCAGCGCTTACCGCTCAGACAGTCACAGAAATCGGAAGCAGCGTGCTTTCAGAGGTTCATCCGCGTGACAGCTGGCGCGCACCGAAAAATATGCGCAGGCATCTTTGCCGGACCATGACGCAGGATGCACTCTGCGAGGCGGTTCGCCGGGCCGGAGGCATGATTGCCGGGATGAAGGCGGATCAGGATGGGGCACGGGATTTTATGGACATCACCCTGTTCCCGGATGCCGGAGCCGCGGACGGTCAGGAATGAGAGCGAAGGAGGATGACGATGAGCGATCGACAGTATAAACTGGTCACCTGCACGATTAATGGCTGCGAGTGTACGGCTATGGTAGATGTGCGTGCTTCTCTTGCCGACATGCTTCGGAACGAATACGAGCTTACATCTGTAAAGAAGGGCTGCGAGGTCGGCGAATGCGGTGCCTGCACCGTAATCATTGACGGGGAGTGCTTCAATTCCTGCATTTATCTGGCGATCTGGGCAGACGGGAAAAGCATTACAACTCTGGAGGGACTGACCGGACCGAAGGGAGAACTTTCCGATCTTCAGCAGGCATTTGCAGATGAGACGGCCATTCAGTGCGGCTTCTGCACACCCGGATTTATCGTGGAAGCGGAAAATGTTCTTGAGAGAGGGAAAATTTATTCCGACGATGAACTTCGCAAGCTGCTGTCCGGCCATCTGTGCCGCTGCACCGGATACGATAATATTATCCGCGCCGTGAAAAAAACCATGTATCAGCGCCATGGCATGAAGATGCCGGAAGAGGCAGCGGCGGATGAGCCGCTGATTTACCAGCCGGATGAGATAAAAAAATGAACACGGCAGGTAAAATCCTGGATTTAATTCAGATCCATCCTATTGTATGATTGATTCCGGCAGCAGATCAATTCTGAAAATGAACGCAGAAAGCAGGAGGATAGCGATGCTTGAAGAACTGAAACAGAAAGTTTATGAGGCAAACATGATGCTCCCCAAATATCATCTGGTTACATTTACCTGGGGCAATGTTTCCGGCGTAGACCGGGAAACGGGTTTGTTTGTCATTAAACCCAGCGGGGTACCGTACGAGGAACTTCGCCCGGAGGATATGGTGGTCGTTGATTTTGACGGAAATAAGGTAGAGGGTGATCTGAACCCCTCCACAGATACGCCGACGCACGCTTATCTGTATAAGTGCTGGGACAACATCGGCGGTGTTATTCATACCCATTCCAGCTATGCTACCAGCTGGGCGCAGGCCGGCCGCGGTATTCCGTGCTACGGAACCACCCATGCGGATTATTTTTACGGTGAAATCCCATGTCTTCGCACGCTAACCGGGGAGGAAATCAACGAAGGGTATGAGAAGAATACGGGTGTTCTGATTGTCAGCGAGTTTGCCCGCCTGAAAAAGGATAATATTGCGGTTCCGGGTGCGCTTTGCAAGAACCACGGGCCGTTTGCGTGGGGCAGAGATCCGATGGAGGCAGTTCACAATGCGGTTGTTATGGAGGAAGTTGCCAAAATGGCCTATCGCGCCGAGCTGATCAATCCGAAGGCAGCTCCGGCTCCGCAGGAACTGCAGGATAAGCATTACTACAGAAAGCACGGCGCGAACGCCTACTATGGACAGATAAAGCGTACGAAATAAGGATCGGCTTATGATCTGAAAAAAGCAGGAAGGTGACGGAAAATCACTCCAGCTTCAGACCCCGGATAAGGCAGGCGCGTGTACCGACGACGACATAGCTGTTGTAGACGGCCGGGGAGGCTTCAATGACGCCGTCACTCAGCGTGCTGGTACTGTAGACCTCGCCGCTCAGACCTGCCAGCAGATACATACGCCCGCCGGCATCGCAGTAGAGGATTTTCCCTTCACCGGCTGAATTGTAAACACATACCGGCGAAGACCAGGCATAGGCGGAGTTGTGTTCCCAGACTATACCGCCGGTCTTTTTGTTCAGGCAGACGAGACAGCCGTCATAGGGACTGGCTGTCATGGACACGGTTACGTAAATATAATCTGACAGGTTGTTTTTTCCGACGGCGATGGTCGACTGAACACCGCCGGAAACACCGTCCTGCGTGTAGCATTCATAATCTGTATGCCATACAATTTCGCCGGTTTCCGCATCTATTTTCCAGATCGGAACCGTGGCGGTGGTGCTGCTCCGCCATCCCAGCCGGAAGGAAGTGCTGACGTACAGATAGAGATGGCCGTCTTCCACGGAAAGGACCGGGGTGGAATTGGAATCATCGAGGATATCCTGCACCCAGCAAAGCTGCATGGTATTCAGGTTCAGACACATCAGATTTCCGCCGTTATCGGCAACAAACAGATATCCCTTGTAAACGGCGGCGCTGTCTTCCATGCCCGGCCAGAAGGATTCTGCGCTTGTACGTGTGCCCCAGTAGTGCCATTTCAGGATCTTGTCCGGGTGGATGGAAAGTGTACCTGCCTGGGGATCATACTGTGTATTCAGATGGATCAGATACAGGATTCCGTTTTCTCCCGGGTAGATCAATGTATCGGAGGCAGCGTCAAGCAGCGGGGAAGAGTCAAAATAACTCAGACTGCCGCGCAGTGAAAAATCATCTTCATTTCCGAAGGTGTACATGACACTGCAGTCGAGCAGATTGACAATAAATACGCGGGCGCGTCCCCGGCTGCTGTCGTAGCCGGCGCCGACATATAAAACAGGATAGCCGCGGGGGTCCAGCGCGCCGGCTCCTTTGAATGTCCACCCCAGATTCAGCGGGTCGCGCGTTGGCTCACCGGTTTCCAGATCCAGAAAGTAGACATATCCGTCCATGGATGCGTAGATTACTTCCACCAGACCTTCCCTGGCTTTGGCGGAGTCATACAGGTTCATTTTCTGTTTAATATCATCCGGCCAGCGGACGATCAGCGGCTGACCGGTCCATCCGTTGCCGGACCAGGTGGCGTTCTGGTAGCTAAGACTCCCGGTCGGATGAGACCATACCTGCTTCATCTGGTAGGAGACCATGTCGGCGGTACCATAGGTCGGATTGTCGCGGAAATTGTTGCCGCGGAATGTGATGACGCCGTCGGCACCGGTATAATCCTCTCCATAGCCGAAATCCATGGAATACCAGGGAGTAAAGTCATCCGGGGAAAGAGGTTCCCCGTTATACTGAAGCTCCGTGTACTCAATCAAATTATCCGGGGCGGTGGAATCCACATGGTGGGCTTCGAACGGGATTTCGGTTTCCGGAGGTTCCGCCACCGGCCCGGTTTCCATCTCAAACGCCGGTTCCGTGCCCGTGACAACTTCACCTGCCGGTCCCGGTCGTTCACCAGCTGATCCCGGACGTTCACTTGCCGGTCCGGGACGGCGGATGGTATTTTGAAGCGTCTGACGGCTGACCGCATGCCCGAACAGATTCAGTGTCCCGCCCAGAGGATACAGGTAAATAATACCTGCCGCCAGAACTCCGGCCAGAGCTCCAGGTACGCTTACACTAATGATAAAGCGCCGGCTGTGCGCCCTGATTTTCTTCCTCCGGACCTTGTCCTCCTCAACGTAACGGCTGAATTGATCATATCTGTTATCATCAGACTGCATGACTCAACATCCCTGACTTTCCGCTAAACTTTTTCTCACGTTTCCTCACACCTTCTTATCATAACATGAAAATTCCAGGAAGAAAGAGAACTTTTTTCAGCAATGCCGCGCCGGCCGTGTACCAAAGCAAGCTCGCGGCGGGAATTTTGGACAATGGTGAGGGCTGTCACCGCGTCTTGCTATGCTTCAGATATAGTTTTTGAATCGCTGATTTTTTGCTATAATGGAAAAGAACTGTACAGGCAGTTTATTCAACGGTAGGCGTTGTGAGTAGAAATTAATTTTTTTAGGTAAGAGACAATGGGAGACTAGCTCCTGAAGGTACGTAAACGATAGTAAGTACATTCAGGAGCTAGTCTCAGAAATAAATATTAAATGCTCTAATTATTTTATGTAAGAAATAATTGCAAAAGTATTGTATTTTCGGAATGACAATGCTATATTGTTAAAAGAGACATATAATCATTAGAAACTATTAGAAATATGGAGTATTTATATGTATTATATCGCACACCTAAAAGAAAATTGTAGTCAAAAAGACAATAACAAGCCAAAAATTGAGAAAGAAAATATACAAACTGTAAAAGATCACCTGGAGGGAACCGCTGCATTGGCTGAGAGGTTTGCCATACAAGAACTGAAGCCATTGGTCAGGAATAGCGGGCTGCTCCATGATATAGGGAAGTATCAGCCGGATTTTCAGAAAAGGATTCGGGGATCCCATATAAAGGTTGACCATTCTTCCAGTGGAGCGATTGAAGCCGGAAAGTTGTATCTGGGAAGCATAGGCATGATCATGAAATACATCATTGCAGGGCATCATGCCGGGCTTCCGGATGGTTACACCATGAATGAATTATGTAAAGACAGAAAAGATTCGGACAATTTTCGTAGTGCTGAGGTTTACAGAAAGGAAATCAGTCTTCAAAGAATAGATAGGATAGATGCCGCAGCACTGGCACAATTTATGGGCGCTCATTTGAAGGAATATGAGGGGAAAATGTTAGAAGAAGCAGCCGTTGATGAATTCGCTTTTGTTGTAAGGTACTGCTATTCATGTCTTGTCGATGCTGACTCATTGGATACAGAGCACTTTTGCCGGGATATCTCGCGCGAAACCTTGCACAGTGATTTTTCGCTTTGCCTGGAGCGACTGGAGAAAGTGATGGCTGCTTTTGCAAATAAGAAGAATCCGACTCCGCTGCAGGCGGCAAGAACAAGACTTCAGCAGCAGGCATATCAGAACATTACCAGGGATGGGGATATTTATCTGATGAATATGCCTACCGGAAGCGGTAAAACTCTTTGCAGCGCAAAGTGCGCTCTGATGAAAGCCCTATCAGAACATAAAAAACATATAATTTACATCATTCCGTATAACAGCATAATTTCACAAACGGCTGACGAGTTTGAGAAGGTATTTAACCCAGACGGTGAAGATAGAAATATTAAGGCGGCACATATTCTGCGGCACCAGTCAACCTATTCGATCGAGGATGATGAAAATGCAGATGATGAATACAAGATGCATGTAACCCAGGCAACGGAGAACTGGGATGCCGACATTATTATTACAACGGCAGTTCAGTTCTTTGAAACAGTATTTTCAAACAAACGAAGTAAACTGCGCAAGATGCATAATATGGCTGACAGTGTGCTGATTTTTGATGAGACGCATCTAATGCCGGTAAAGTTTTTTCAGCCATGCCTGGAAAGCGTTGCCTATCTGACAAAAATGTTCGGCAGCAAAGCTATATTTCTGACGGCAACCATGCCGGATTATGAAAAACTTTTGATGCAATATACATTCAAGGATCTGAATATCGTTTCATTGGTGCCGGATCCGTCGGATTTCGGACTATTCAAGAAATGTGAATATCAAAATCTGGGATCAATTAATAATGAGCAGCTCTTCGAAAAAATGCAGGGTTCAGCTTCAACGTTGATTGTTGTAAACCGAAGAGATACAGCACGTGAACTCTATAAGTTATTAGATGGAGATCATGACCCGAATGTATACCATCTTTCTACCTATATGACCAAATATGATTTGGGGAAGACAATCGATGAAATTAAGACAAAACTGGAGGCTATTAATAATTCCGGGCATGAGAAGAGTGCAGAAGATCAAATTTCACCGCTGGTAGTTGTTTCAACTTCCTTAATAGAAGCGGGCGTTGATTTGGATTTCCAGACAGTTTTTCGCGAGTGTACCGGACTTGACAGTATCTTACAGGCCGGAGGAAGGTGTAACCGTGAGGGGCGTAGAAATACTGGGCATGTTTATATTTTTGAAATAGAAGGGTCAAAAAGAAAAGCAGACGATATACGAACAGCGGTCACAAGATCGCTTTTGAAGGAAAATGAGGATATTTCATCGCCGGAATGCATACGGGAATATTTTCGCAGGGTATATGAGAGCAATTCAGACGAAATCGAAATAAATTCCATGCACAGCTTCATGGAAAATACCGAGGGACTGGGTCTGAGAGCGTCGGATATTCCTTTTAGAAGTTATGAAGGAAAACTGATTTTTTCTTTGGATGAATCTCTAATAGTGCCAGAGAACGAGGAGGCAGAAAGGTTGATAAATCAAATTAGTTATCAGGGAATAAGTCATTCATTGATGCGCAGAATTCAAAAATATACATGCAGCGTTCCGCGCAAAATAATGGAAGCACTTTTTCAGCAGGGAGTCCTAGAGGAAATATCAGGCGGCAGCCGGGCAGGAGGAATTTTTATCCTGCGAAACAGGCAGTATTATAACAGTCAGACAGGGATTCAGATTGAAGGGGATGATTATTACATATGAGGAAAATCAAGGTAATTGTAAGTGGCGAGCGTGCCTGTTTTACAAGACCTGAAATGAAGGCGGAAAGAGTCAGCTATGATGTTCCGACACCGGGGGCACTTGAAGGACTGCTGAAAAGCCTTTATTGGAAACCGGCAATGAGATATGTAATCGACCGGATTATTGTTTTTAATCCTATTCAGTTTGAGACGGTTCGCAGAAATGAAGTTAAATCAAAAGTGAAACTGAGCAAAGTGAAAAGTCAGATGAAAGAAGCACAGGAATGGAAGGAAGGAAAAATCACTTTGATACAGTCCAATCCAAGGATTTATACATCCGAGGGCGGTGAGCGCACGCAGAGGTCGTCCATGATACTCAGGCATGTTCGTTATGGAATAGAATTTCATATTGAACTGACCGGACTTAAATCGGAGCGTGAAATGAAAGAATGCGATCCTCAGATTAAGCATGAGGAGGAATTTATGCGCAGATGCAGAAAGGGACAATACTTCAGACAGCCCTGTCTTGGGTGCTCCGAGTTTCCGGCCTGCATCAAACTTGTGGATGAGTTTTCACTGAACGAAATTGCTTCTTCCAATATGGGTGTTCACGACCTCGGGTTCATGCTGTACAAGGTTCGGTTCAAAGATCACGGATACCCGATAAATAATGACTGGGAGAAAAATATATATTCGGATGAAGCGGAAAGCCTGTTTTACCGGCCTGTCATGGAGAATGGGGTCATTGACGTGGCTAAATATAAGGAGATGATGAAATGCTGATCCAGGCACTGAATGATTATTATTCTGTACTGGTAAAAAGGAATGATCTCGGCAGGGAAGGGTATTCAAAATGTGATGTCAGCTATCTGATTAATCTGACGGAAGATGGGAAATTTACAGGGTTTACTCAAAATCTCAGAGAAGAAACAGTTCAAAAAAAGGATAAAATTATCACTTCCCTGGTTCCAAAATCCATGTGGCTGCCCGAAAGACCAAGGTCTACAACTGTCAGTGCGAACTTTGTTGAAAACAGACCGGGGTATATTTTTGGACTGGAATATCGGGCAAAATCAGATGACGGTGCAGGGGGGCTTTCAACAGAAGCCATCGGAAACTCTGAAAAAAAGAGATTAAAGCTGAGGCTGCAGCATGAGAGCTTTGTGAAAGAAGTACAGGAAGATTTCGGAGACATCGATACACCTGTTGCAAGAGCTTATGTCAATTTTGCCAGAACATGGAGACCTGAAAATGAGACGCAAAATGAAATTTTGCTTGGCCTGAAAGCCGATCTGAATAAGGTTAAATTCGCATTCTGCCTTGACGGTCATCCGGAGATTCTTCTGCAGGAGGACAAGGGGGTTCAACATAAATGGGAGATGATGCATGATCAGACGGCGGATGAAGCGGATGCCGCGGTATGCCAGTGTGCGGTTACAGGTGAAATGCTTCCGGTTGCCCAGGTGCATGACGCAGTGGTCAGCGGTAAAGATATCGGAATTCGCAATGCAGGCATTAATCCCAGTCTGGTTAATTTCAAACCGGAGTCATTTTTATCCTATGGACATCAGCAGGGAGAGAATGCATGTATATCTGAAAAGGCAATGAAACGATATACAAAGACATTGAACTGGCTTTTATCCAGCCCCCGAAATCACTACTATCTCGATGATCTGACTGTTTTTTTCTGGTCTTCGGATGGTAATGAGGCGAATGAACAGACAGCATTTGACTGGTTCATGAAACCTGAAACCGTCGATTCCTCAGAAGCTTTTGAAAGCAGTGTCAAAAGGATTATGGAAGCTGCGCAAAAAGGGACACTGACAGAAAAAAAAATCTCGCGAACGGAAGGAGCACTGACGCCGGATGCACAGTTTTACATTGCAGGTGTTGAACCGAATGCTTCCCGAATTCAGGTTAAATTCGTATATCGTCAGCGATTCGGCAGGCTGCTTGAAAATATAGCCAGACATCAGAAGGATATGCAGATCAGACCTGAGATGCGGCCTGCGTCCATTGCCAGAATTAAAAAGGAACTGACATCTCCGAAAATAACAAATCCGGAAAAGCGTATTGTTGCTCCTTTTAATTCACTATTTCAATCAATTATCAGAGGCACAGAATATCCATACTGGTGTCTCAATACGGTTATTGCCCGTATTCGGACAGATTCGGATACGGAAGATAATAAATATCAGCGATTGAATGACGTACGGGCTGGTCTTGTTAAAGCCTGTTTGATTCGGCATACAAAGGAGGAAATTAGTATGGCATTGGATAATAAAAACACAGATCAGTCGTATCTATGCGGCAGACTGTTCGCATGTCTGGAAAAGATACAGCTGGATGCAGCCAGTTCTGCCGGTATTAAATTGAATAAGACAATTGGAGATGCATATTTTTCATCAGCAATGTCAAAACCGGCGGTTGCTTTTCCAAGCCTTATCCCGCTTTCCAGACATCATCTTGCAAAACTTGCAAAAAATAATGCCGGATGGGCTGTTAATGACTCAAAGGTGCAGATGGAAATTATGGAAAAGCTGAATGATGAATTCCCTAGAACTCTTAATATATATGAACAGGGAAAGTTTATTATCGGCTATTACCAGCAAAAAGAAGAATTTTATAAGAAGAAAGATGAGATTGAAACCGTATAAAACAGCAGCGAATCAGCAGGGAGGATTAACATGATTAAGAACAAATATGACTTTATTTACTTATTTGACGTGACAAATGGAAATCCCAATGGAGATCCGGATGCGGATAATGCGCCGCGTATGGACGCGGAAACCGGATACGGGTATGTGACAGATGTCTGCCTGAAAAGAAAAGTACGCAACTATGTTGATCTTGTGAAAGACGGTGAGGCTGGTTATGGAATCCTGATTAAGACAGACATGCCGCTGAACGAAAAGTTCAGAGCTGCTTATGAAGAAGAGGGCCTTCCGATGGATCAGACAAAGAAGGGAGCGAATCCCCCAGTCGAGCAGCAGGCAAGGCAGTTTATGTGTAAAAATTATTATGATGTCCGCATGTTTGGCGCAGTAATGTCTACAGGAAATAATTCATGCGGAATTGTACGCGGGCCGGTACAGTTCAGCTTTGCCGACAGCCAGTCTCCGATATTTATTAATAATATTTCGATTACGCGTCAGGCAAAAACAGATAAAGAGCGTGCACAAAAAGGTGAAACTGAGATGGGGGTAAAGCAGATCATTCCATATGGTTTGTACCGCATGCATGGGCATATTTCCGCTGCTCTTGCTAATAAACTTACCAATATTACCGATGAGGATGTAGAACTTCTCTGGTCAGCACTTGAACATATGTTTGAAGAAGACCGAAGTGCAGCACGGCCGGAAATGGAAACCAGAGGACTTTATATATTCAAACATGAAAGTGTGCTCGGAAATGCTCGTTTCCCGGACCTCGAAAAAAAGGTGCAGATTACACTAAAGGATGGGATTACTGTGCCGAGAAGATTCGAGGACTATGATATTAAAGTTGATGAAAATATTCCAGAAGGGGTTACATTAATTGTCAGATGACCGATGATTCTTTCGTAAGTATTCGCAACCTTCAGCACTACTTATATTGTCCGCACCGCTGGGGACTCATCAATATTGACTGCTCCTGGGCAGAAAATTATTTTGTTACCAAGGCTGACCTGATGCATCAGCGCGTTCACGATCCGGATCATTCATATGTGTCATCTAAAAAGAGAGTACTCACAGCGGTACCGGTATATAACGATGCTCTCGGTATTTATGGGATAACGGACTGTATCGAATTGGTTAGGGACGCACAGGGTGCAGCAGTAGAAGGATATCCTGGAAAATATAATCTTACGATTGTTGAGTATAAGCCGAGGCAGCCTGCAAAGAGTGATTTTAATCATGAAGATGCTATCCAGGTGTTTGCGCAGAAAATATGTGTGGATTCCATTTTTAAATGTAAAAGCCGGGGTGTAATTTATTATGGCGATACACGTAGAAGAATAGAGCTTCCTCTGAATGAAAATTATGAGAGCTATTTTTCTGAACTGAGAGATTTGGTTTCTCAGGTCCGGGATGATACTATCAAAGGGATTATTCCACCTATACGGAAAGGTCAGAAATGCGGGGGATGTTCTTTTAAGGATATGTGTCTTCCCCAGCTGTCGAAAGGGGGAAAGAAGCAAACATTTCTGGATTATCTGAATCAGGCCGAACAGGCTGAGGACACAAAATGAGAAAATTACTGAATACTATTTATGTAACCAATGAGAATGCATATCTTTCATTGGCTAATAATAATCTGGTTTGTAAGGTCGAAGGGCAAAAAGAGTTAAAGGTACCGTTTGACAATATTGAAAACATTGTGTGTTTTAGCTACCTTGGCTGTTCTCCGGCATTGATGGGAACATGTGTTGAAAAGAAAGTTCCGATAAATTTCATTTCACCGACCGGTAAATTCTGGGCAAAAATCTGTGGTGAAACAAAGGGAAATGTGTTCTTGCGCGTGTCACAAATTGATAGATTTCGCGATATGGGATTTCAGCTGGCCCAAAATGAAATGCAGGCAAAATTTAATAATTGTATTAAAAATTGCAAGCGGACATTACATGATAATCCTGAATTAAAAAATGACCAGGAAATAAATAAAACCATTGAGGTACTGAAAAACGGGCTGATAAAAGCCAAAGAATGTACATCCAGGGAAAGTTTGCTTGGTATTGAAGGAAACTGTGCAACTGCTTATTTTTCCACATTCTCCAATATGATGTCAAACAGAGTGCTGGCCGATACGTTTCATTATCGAAATAAAAGACCCCCACTAGACCCTGTAAATTCGCTTCTGTCATTTTTTTATACACTGGCCGTGGTAGATTGTGCGGCTGCACTTGAAACAGTTGGTTTGGATAGTTATATAGGTTTCTATCACGAATTGAGAAGTGGAAGAGCATCCCTGGCATGTGATCTGGTTGAAGAACTGAGAGGACTTGTTGAACGGTTCGTAATTACTATTGTGAATCTTAGAATTGTTAATGATAATGATTTTGATCATCAGGTAACAGGTGCTATGTGGCTGAATGATTCAGGAAAGAAAAAAGTTCTTCAAAGATGGCAGGAGAAAAAAAGGAGTGTGATCTATCACAAAGTTATTAAAGAAAAGATACCGCTGGGATTACTGCCTTACGTGCAGAGCAACTTGCTTGCAAAATATATTCGAGGGGAAATGGATGAGTATTTTCCTTTTTTGCTGTAGGAGAAAGAATCATGATGGTAATTATCAGTTATGATGTTTCAACCAAAACGGAAGCCGGAAAGAAACGGCTTAGGAAGGTTGCAAAAGCTTGTGAGAAGCATGCCCAGAGAGTTCAAAATTCCGTATTTGAAGCAGATATAGATTATTCTGCCTTTTTAAAGTTAAAAAACCAGTTGGAAGAAATAATGGATCCGGGTATGGATAGTTTGAGATTCTATTATCTTGGAAATAACTGGCATCGGAAAGTTGAGCACATTGGTGTGAAAATTGGATATGACCCGGAAGGCAGCATAATAATATAAGAATACTTTAATGGCGAACCTTTAGTATGATCAAAATAGTAAAGAGGTTTACACAAAATTTGATTGATCAGAAAGAAATTTTGCAGGATTTTCATATCCTGATTTCCACCCCGAAACGAGATATAGCGCGACTGCAAAATCATAATACCTGATATTGCGGTCGCGCCCCGCGAGGGGCGTGTGAGTAGAAATAGGAGGAGCAGGATCGAGAGGAGGCAGAACAAGTCGCGCCCCGCGAGGGGCGTGTGAGTAGAAATGGGATAT
>ONLK01000014.1 GCA_900318615.1 uncultured Eubacteriales bacterium | reverse complement strand
TACTGTGAACTGATTTCTCAGTTCTGGTTTGTGTTTCTCAAAAATAAAATTAAAGAAACTTTCAAGGTTTGTTTCACTGTTCAATTATCAATGTACATGTCGCTTTCGTTTCCTGTAAAAGCTCTTTCGAGCTCCCTTGTGAAGTTGTCTGTATCAGCGACAGCTTCAATATAATACCGCGGGTGTTTACCTTTGTCAACACCTTTTTTTCATTTTTTTCTATTTTTTTCAACCGGAAAATTTTCCGGGCAAATCGGTATATCACATGATATTGGACATACTGCGTACTACGCTTTTCATCAGGAGATTCCCGTCGTAGACCGGTTTCAGAAGCGCATTCGAATCTATCATCTTCATCAGTAAGCTTCCGATTTGAGTGCCGGACAAAATGGAAATAATCAGGAAGATAATCCATGTGATCAGCAGTCCCTGGATCAGCCCGACCGCCAGTCCGCCTATTCTATCCACCGTCCGAATAACATACATTCTGGATGCAAGGTGAAGGGCCGCCAGAATAAGGCGGACAATAACCCACACGATGATCAGTGTTATCAGGAACGACAGGATATTCAAGGCAACATTTGCAACAAAAGCGGACAGATAACCTCCAAATCCCGTCACCTTCAGTCTGGAATAGCCCTCTTTATTATTATAGGTCAGCATCAGGTTCTGAAGAAAATCAGGAATCGGCAGTGACTGGATAAGTTTTGTCTGCTCAATCCTGCCCAGTGAATCCAGCACCGTTGCGCCTTCGCTCAGTTTCAGATCCAGGCTGTCCGTTTTTCCATTTGTATAGGGAGCAAGATAGGGTTTGAGATAGTTCTCAACATACTCTTCTATCTGTTCATCTGTCATGCCATCCAGGCGGGAAGAATCGAGTCCGTACTGATTCATCAGTCCTGCGATCTGACTCCGGTCGACACTCTCCCCCGAAGAGTCAGAACCGCCGGAGGCGGCTCCTGTAAGTGTTTTTGTCACCTGGTCCGAAATCAGCGATTCACATTTCTGCTCTATGAAGGTATAGATTCCCGTATTGCTCCGCAGATAGGATGTCACCCCCGGAAGCATGGCTGAAACGAGCAGAGAAGAGATGACGAGGGAAAGTACTCCGCTCAGCTTGGATGTCATTCCCCTGACAAGTCCGCTGACCGCGCAGATTATAAAAATGGCCGGCACCAAAATTGTCATTACATTCATAATATTCCTCCGGAGTACCCTCCGCTTATTTCACCTTATTTCACCTTAATCTGGTCCATGCTGTCCGCCGTAATGACCAGATACTTGTGGAATCCACTCATTTTTGCAAAATAAACTACTTCTTTATTGTAGGCTGTATTCAGCTTCTGCCGGCCGGAAGTACGGTAGGAATACAGGTTTTTCTCATCGTAAACGAGAATTTCCCCGTTATCCATCCGGGTTCCCGTATAATTAAAGTTAAAGTCCGTATCCATAACGCGGCTGCCGCTGTTATTATATACTTCCATATGATATTTTTCGTTTTCCAGATCGCTGCGAAAAATGAAGCCGCAGTTTTTGTCATCATTGAACACGCTGACAATTTCTCTGTCGAACCCGACACTTGTTTTTTCCTCCAACGCACTGCCTCTCTTAAAGACAATCATTTCACTGCTTCCGACAGCAATCGGAGTGTCGTTGGCGCCGAAGTATACATATGGAAATACCTCATGCGGATATTCCCGGCTCCCCGCAATATGCTCCTCCTCGGACGCGGATACAGAAGAAAAATCATATAAAACCAGCTGCCCTCTCAGCTGACCGTCTTTTTCTCCCGAGTAAGCAACCAGGACCTTCCTGGCATCTGAGGAAAGGGCTTCTGAAATCGGATATCCGGAATTTGGAACCGTCGTTTTTATGGATGCCAGTTCCGTGCCCGACGTATCATACATATTCAGCCATGTTGCCTCCGAATCCTGGAGTTTCAGCAGAACAACCTGATTTTCGGATATCCTGGCATCCTCGATGGGGAGTGTTGTGGCAAAGTTGCCGACGACACCCTTGCTGTTGAGCACATAAACCTGCATCCCGTGTTCTTCAGCGATAACCATATTGTCTCCGCACACATCGCAGATGGGTGTCTGCATGCTGTAGGCGCTGCTCCAGATCGTGTTGTTCATGGTATCCACGCAGAAAACCCCATCCGGGCTGTATTTAATGACGTAATCTCCAAGCATCTCGTAGCGGGTACCGTCAATATCGTCTTCCTGCACGGTTTCTGAAATAGAGAAATCGTCGAAAACATGAGTCTGATTATAAAAAGCAAAACAGACCGCCGTGCCCAGCGCCGCCAGCAGGATCGTATTGAACAGCAGGCGGCTGGCCCGGTCCGACATCAGTTTGTCCCACCATATTTTGAATTTATTTGTGATCGCCTTCATTCGCGCCAGCAACTGAAATCCCCCTGTTCCCCGCTTTCCGTATTTTACAGTGCCACTCTGCCTTCCAGAGCTCTGAGCAGCGTCATCTCATCAATGTATTCCAGGTCTCCGCCGACAGGTACTCCGCTGGCAATTCTCGTCACCTTCACTCCGGTCGGCTTCACCAGCTTGCTGATGTACATCGCTGTCGTCTCTCCCTCGAGACTGGAATTTGTAGCGATAATCACTTCTTTCACATCTCCCTGCAGCCGCTGCATCAGCTCCTTCAGACGGATATCTTCCGGGCCGACTCCCAGCATAGGGGAAATGGCTCCCTGGAGTACGTGATAAACTCCATGATATTTCCCTGTTTTTTCATAAGCTGCCAAATCCCGCGAGCTTTCCACCACCATGATGGTTTCATGGTCCCGTTTCGGATTGCTGCAGATCGGGCATATTTCCTGATCCGTCAGTGTACAGCATACCTTGCAGTAGCAGGTATGTTCCCGTGCGCCGGTGATGGCATCTGTCAGCTTTTTCACCTGTTCCCTTGGCATATTGACAATATGAAATGCCAGACGCTGCGCAGTTTTTCCGCCTATTCCGGGCAAAGCTGACAGTTGTTCAATCAGGTGAGTTATTTCACTACCATAATAATCCATGCGTCCCCCGCTTACATACCGAAGCCGCCCAGGCCGCCCGTCAGACTGGACATAGCTGCCGCGGAAGCTTCCTCCGCTTTTTTCAGAGCCTCGTTCGTTGCAGCGATGATCAAATCCTGAAGCATTTCGATATCCTCCGGATCAACCACCTCCGGTTTTAAGCAAACTTCCAGTATTTCCCTCTTTCCGGACACCGTTACCTCAACAGCGCCGCCGCCGGCAGCAGCCGTAAACTTTTGCTCCTCCAGCGCCTTCTGCTGCTCTTCCATCTGACGCTGCATTTTCTGAGCCTGTTTCATGAGATTACTCATATTGCCCGGCATACCTCCCGGGAAACCGCCTCTTCTTGACATTTTTTCTCCTCTCGTTCCGGCAAAGCCGGCTGATATGGTCCATAGACTGTGTGACATTATAACACACGAATAGTTCGGAGTCATTACGTTGATGATCCTGTTTCTCCCGTTTCGTCGCTTTCTTCTTCCACCGGCATGCCCAGCCGGCTCAGTGCATCATCGAGCCGGATGCTGTGAAGCGATGATCCCGGCAGAACTGCCTCCTGGCGTATCTTCATGACCGCCCTGACACGATGCCCGATTTTTTCCTCGATAACTTCTTCCAGTTCCTGCACATACTTCGGATCACTCATAAACATCTGCCCGATAAAGTCAGGATAAACAATGTACACGGATCCTGCGCTGCCGGATGTCGGATCGAACATCGGTTCCGCCCTTTCCAGCTGCGTGCGGAACATTTGCGAGGTCACGCCCTGTGCTATCGAGTGCCACTGCGATTTTATCTGCTGAAGATCTGCCGGCGCGGCCGGGCTGTAGGCGGAACCTTGTCCGCTGCCGCCCGTTTTTCCCTCTCCGGATTTGATCGGCGGCTGTGCCGGTACACGGCCGCCCGCCGGTTCTGTGCCATAGACTTGCGGCGCAGGACCGTTTTCCGGCGATATACGGATGCTTCCGCTGGCCAGCGCACGTTCTATGCTTTCCACCCGCTGCGAAAGCGCCGATACATCCGACTTCATCTGCGGACGCATCATTCGAACGAATGCGGTTTCCGTCAGTATTCTCCGGTTCGAATTCCCGCGCATCTGATTCGTCAGATCTGAAAGCATACGAATGTAACGGATCACGGTATCCTCGCTGATCAAAGCTGCCTCCTCCATCAGAAGTTTCAGGTTCTCCCCGGATACATCGATGATCGCTGCATTTTCCTCCGAGGCCTTCAGCAGCATCAGATTGCGCAGATACCACAGCAGATCGTTCACGATCTGGGCAATGTCCCGGCCGTTCTGCAGGCAGTCATCCAGCTTTTTGAATACACCGGATACATTGCTGTGTATGATCAGTCGGAGGAAATCGCTTAATTCCTGAGAATCGACAGCCCCGATCACATTCAGGACCTTGTCATAGGTAAGTTCCTCGCCCGGGTAAAAGGAGATGCACTGATCTGTCAGACTCAGCGCATCGCGCATGCCTCCGTCCGCCTTTCTGGCAATGAACTGTACCGCCTTTTCCTGAGCGGTCACATTTTCTTTCTCCAGCAGTTCCCTGATTCTGTCCGATATTTCCGGAACCGTCAGTCTCTTAAAATTATACTGCTGGCACCTGGATTTAATGGTGACGGCTACTTTCTGAGGATCCGTCGTTGCCAGAATAAAGATGACATAGGAAGGCGGTTCCTCCAGTGTTTTCAGCAGCGCATTCTCTGCGCCTCCGGAGAGCATGTGACACTCGTCGATAATATATACCTTGTATTTTCCTTCCGTCGGTGGGTATGCCACCTCATCGCGGATCTGGCGGATGTTGTCCACGCCATTGTTTGAAGCCGCGTCGATCTCGATCACATTCATCGATGCTCCCCGTGCGATGGCACGGCAGCTTTCACATTCCCCGCAAGGATTTCCATCAACCGGATGTTCACAGTTAACCGCCCTCGCAAAGATTTTTGCCACGGAAGTTTTCCCGGTTCCGCGCGTCCCGCAGAACATGAAGGCGTGGCCGATCCGGCCGGAAATAATCTGATTGCGAAGCGGCGTCACCGCCTGATCCTGGCCTTTTACCTCATCAAATGTATCCGGCCTGTATTTTCTGTACAATGCTGTGTAAGCCATTCGTTTCTCCTGAAAAAAGGAGTGCTGCGGCAGAGTGCAGCACTCCAGATTCTGTTTGTTCTGTTCATCCGGCAGCACCGCCGGCCCTTTGCCGGGCACGATGACGTCTTTTTGTCCTCTGCTCAGTCACCGAAACTGATGCCCATCATCTTTGCTTCATGTACAAACTGATCATCCGGCTGAATGGTCTTTAACTTGCCGGCGCAGTCTTTCAGCGGAACCTTTTTGGTCTTGTTATTCACGATTGCTACCATGCAGCCATACTCGCCCTTCATGATCAGTTCCGCGGCCGCAACGCCCAGCCGCGTGGAAAGCACACGATCATATGGGCAGGGGCTGCCGCCTCTCTGGGTATGTCCCGGAATGGTGACGCGCACTTCCGTGCCGGTTTTCTTCAAAATCTGATCCGCCAGATCAAAGGCAACCGACGGATTTTTCCTGGCTTCAATTTTCTTCGCAAGCTGCTTTTTGCTCAGTTTTGCATCCTCGGCAGAAATAGCGCCCTCCGCTACTGCGATTACAGTGAATCCCTTGCCTTCCTCCGTACGATGGTTGATGGCTTCGATTACGCTGTTAATCTTATACGGGATTTCCGGTATCAGGATGATATCGGCACCGCCGGCAATTCCCGCGTAAAGAGTCAGCCAGCCTACCTTGTGTCCCATAATCTCCACAATGAATACGCGGTTGTGGCTGGCGGCCGTCGTATGGATGCAGTCGATCGCCTCCGTTGCAATATTGACAGCGCTGTAGAAACCGAACGTCATATCGGTTCCCCAGATATCATTATCGATCGTTTTCGGAAGGTGAATAATGTTCAGGCCTTCTTCACTGAGCAGGTTGGCTGTCTTCTGGGTCCCGTTGCCTCCCAGAATAACCAGGCAGTCCAGTTTCAGCTTGCGGTAGTTGTCCTTCATAGCCTTCACCTTGTCAAGGCCATTCTCATCCGGTTCCCGCATCAGCTTGAAGGGCTGCCGGGAGGAACCGAGGATTGTGCCCCCTTTGGTGAGAATGCCTGAAAAATCACGAGAGGTCAGCAATCTGTAATCCCCGTAGATCAGGCCTTTGTAACCGTTCATGAAACCATATACTTCGAGTTCATCAACGTTGGCAGAAAGCCCCTTTACAACGCCGCGCATCGTAGCATTCAGTGCCTGGCAGTCGCCGCCGCTGGTAAGCAGTCCGATTCTTAACATAGCAAACTCCACCTTTCTTTAGAAATGCAACTACAATATCAGAGCCTCATTCTCCAAAACAGAACCGTTTTATGTACAATCTTTGATAAATTGATTATACCCTTTTCGCAATGCCACTACAAGAAAAATCAGCCTGCCGGAAGCACAAGCGCCTGCCCGTATGCCCGCCGGAACACCGTTCAAAAAAAAACAGGCAGCCCCCGGTGGGACTGCCTGTTCAGCCATTAGTTAAAGTAAACCAGTTCATCCTCCGGCTCCCCAACGGATTTCAGATGGGTAGAATACAGAACCGGTCCTTCTCCTTTATAAGCTTCACTGTACTCATATTTTACGACTGCCGTCACTTCCAGCCACTGTCTCTGTTTCAGGCGGCTGACATACTTCGACTTGCACACATAGCCGATAAACCGGATATCGTTCGCGCAGCAGGTCATGGCATTTCGGCCGGGTATAAACAAACCGTCCGGGAATTTTTTTGGAATCATCACCTTTGCGGTGAATTTAACCGTTTTTCCCTTATAACGGTCCGGATTATCCGTCATATCCAGATACCACAGGCCCCAGTCCACATCAGTGATATCGATGACATCCGCATCAATGTCATACGGCGGCTTCATTTTCCCAATGTCAATCGGGTTTCCGTCCGCATCCTCGAAATCAACCATCGCCTGCTGGTTGACAGCCTTTACGGCGCGGCGGAATTTCTGCAGGTCCATGTCGGGCGTGCAGCGGTTGAAGATAACCAGTTCGGTCAGGCGGAAGATATTGCTCATGAGCATACGCATATTGTTCAGATAAACCTCAAACGTACTTCCGTCTACCAGCGTTATAACCTGAACCAGCTCCCACTTTTTCGGCATGCTCCCGCTGGCAAACTTCTGAGAATCCCACATGCCGTTGAATTCAATGAATACTCGTTCCGGTTTATGCTTTTTCTGCAGTGCCTCCAGATTTTGCGGTGTGAGCTGAGATTCATCGCCGACGGTTTCTATTTCAATATTGTGGCGAAGATAATCCTCTTTATCGTATTCGGTTTCGCCCTCCTCACATAAAAGCAGCAGCGTACGTGACCCGTCTGCAAAATCGGGAGAAGAAAGGACATCCTGCATAAACGTTGTCTTGCCGCTTTCCAGGAACCCGGTAATCAGATAAACAGGTATCGTTATCATGTTGTTATCCTCACAGTCTCCGGAATTCATCAGGCTTTGAAAAGTTCTGCGAGCCGGTCTTCCTTCAGTTCGGAACCGATAACGCAGAATTTTCCGGTAACTTCCGGCTGTCCATCCCGAAGCTCGTGTTCGCCCGGCACCATGTCAAAGTAAATCCATCCGCCGTCAGCTGACGGAAGCATGCCCTTGGCACGGAGAATAGCGCCGAAGCTGCCGTCATCCAGAGCGGTCAGAATACCTTCCAGCTCCTCTTTCGTGTACTTGCGGGCAGTCTCGGTCCCCCAGCTCGTAAATACATCGTCTGCGTCATGATGGTGATGGTGATGATGGTGTTCATGCTCCTCCTCATCGTGCTCATGATGAGCATGTTCTTCTCCATCGTGTTCATGATGATGAGCGTGCTCTTCTTTGCAGTGTTCATGATGGTGCTCATGATGCTCGTGGTCATGTTCTTCTTCATCATGATCGTGGTGATGATGGCAGCAGCATTCCTCATCCTCATCCTCATCCTCGTCCACGGACGCCATCAGTTCGGCGGCCAGATCCACGGATTTTTCCATAGCCGCCAGAATCTGCTGTCCGGAAATCTGATCCCACGCTGTCGTGATAAAGGCAGCCTTCGGATTCTTTTCCTTCAGCATAGCCACTACTTCGTTCAGCTTATCCCCGGAGATTTCCTGTGTACGGCTCAGTACGATGGTGCCGGCGCTTTCTACCTGATTATTGTAAAACTCTCCGAAGTTCTTCATGTACATGTTAACTTTCTTGGCATCGACAACGGTCGTAAGGCTGTTGACCTTCATGTCTACATCCTTCGCGACGTTTTCAACTGCGCGGCGTACATCGGAAAGTTTTCCAACACCGGACGGCTCAATCAGGATACGATCCGGATGAAACTGTTCCTCTACCTTGCGCAATGCCTGTCCAAAATCACCAACCAGTGAACAGCAAATGCATCCGCTGTTCATTTCTGTAATGTTAATTCCGGCGTCCTTCAGGAATCCGCCGTCAATACCGATTTCTCCGAACTCGTTCTCGATCAGAACGATCTGCTGTCCCCTGAAGACTTCCGCGATCAGCTTTTTGATCAGCGTCGTCTTACCGGCGCCAAGAAATCCGGAAATAATATCTATCTTTGTCATCGTAGCAAGACCTTCCTTCTATAAAAAAGAAAACATAATTTGCACGTATTGCATATTACTACATAAAAGAAGGAAATGTCAATAGTTGCTTAGCAACACTCGCATCTGAGTGCTAATTATAATCTTTTACACCGGCGCCTCTTTGAGGCCTGATATTATCTGCTGAACTTTCCGAGAAATTCCTTCATTCTCTGATGGTCTGCATGAAATACTTCATCCGGACTTCCTTCCAGCGCAATAATTCCTTTGTCCATAAAAAGGATCCGGTCGCTGATGTCCCGGGCAAAGGCCATTTCATGAGTAACAATAACCATGGCAATGTGAAGACTTGCAAGCGATTTAATAACTTTCAGAACCTCGCCGGTAATCTCCGGGTCCAGGGCGGAGGTCGGTTCATCAAAAAACAGAACTTTCGGGTTCAGTGCCAGCGCCCGTGCAATAGCGGCACGCTGCTGCTGCCCGCCGGACAGCTGGTACGGGTAGGCATTTTCCTTGTCGGACAGTCCGATTTTCCTTAAAAGCTCACGGGCTTGTGCATATACCTCTTCCTTATTCCGATGCTGATTCAGAATAGGCGCTTCGGTAATGTTCTTCAAAACCGTATAATGAGGAAACAGATTGAAGTTCTGAAAAACAAGGCCGAATATCTGACGGACCTTCACCGCATCTTCTCCCTTGATCATGTGGCGTCCTGTTTCATCCGCCCAGGATGCCTTTTTCCCCATGTAGATAACTTCGCCGCCGTTGACGTTCTCCAGCATGGCAGCGCAGCGAAGTAATGTTGATTTACCGGAACCGGAAGGACCGATGATGGATAGTATTTCTCCGTCCTCCACGCTCAGGGATATATCCTTCAGAACTTCCAGATCCCCGAACGATTTCTGTATATGATTCATCTCCAGAATTTTCATGATGAAACCTGCCTTTCTTCTAAATTACGCTGCCATCGGATCACAAGCGTCTGTACCTGTTACCGGTAGTAACTCATGCTCTTTTCGATTCGTTCCATGATCAGGGCTACCACCAGGTTGAATATGTAATAGAAAACTCCAGCGGCAATAAAAGGCACAAAGCTGGTCTGGGATGCGGCAATCTGCTTGGCAATGGTAAACATTTCCGCGTAGGCAAGAGAAAAGGCAAGAGAGGTATCCTTTACCAGCGTGATAACTTCGTTTGTGATGGACGGCAGAATCCGTTTCATGACCTGCGGCAGGATAATCCGGAAAAAGGTTGAACTTTTTGAATACCCCAGCAGCTGGGCTGCCTCGTACTGCCCTGCCGGCATGGATTCAATTCCGGACCGGTAAATTTCCGCAAAATAAGCTGCGTAATTAACAGAAAAGCCTATGATAATCGCTGTGAAACGATAATTTCCGCCTATGCTCATACCGAACAGATAGTACGGCCCGAAATAAACCACGAGAAGCTGAAGCATCAGCGGAGTACCGCGCATAATGGAGATATAGATCTTCACAATCGTCCGCAGAACCACGTTTTTCGACATTCTTCCGAAAGACACGATCAGTCCGAGCGGCAGTGAAAATACCAGTGTCAGTATAAAAATCCAAAGAGAACGCAGCATACCCGAGGCGAGCTGCTGCAGGACAACCTGAATTCTCATGAATAAACCCCCGAAAAAGCCCCCGGCCGCCGCCGGAGGCTGTACATGTGTAAGTTATAAAAACCGATGTCTGAAATAACCCTTACCGAAAAGATTACGTTCACTGCAATTATTCGGTAGCTTTCTCGGTCGTTCCCTCTGTTCCCCTGCCGAGAGTGACAAACTCGGTCAGGTCATACTTTTCTGCCAGTTTATCGAAAGTCCCGTTGTCAACCAGTTTCTGAAGGTCGGCATCTACGATATCCCGCAGCGCGGTATTTCCTTTCTTAAATCCAATGGCATACTGCTCCGAGTTCAGCGCCTCATCCAGAATAACGAATCCGTCACGGCTGCTGACCTGATATTTGGCAACTCCGACATCCATCGCCAGCGCATCAATACTGCCAGCCTGCAGCTCGGTGAACGCTGTATTGTAATCCGGGAACTGCTGCAGCTGTGCAAAGGTATCCGCCAGATCTTTCTGTCCCTCCGGATCCTCCAGCAGGGTAAGCGCAGCGGAAGCTGCCTGCACGCCGACAATTTTTCCGGAAAGCCCTGCCAGATCCGTAATACCCGAATCCTTCGAAACGACAATCACCTGGCTGTTATCAACATACGGTACTGACCAGGTATAATCATCCTCACGGCCGGTCATCGTAAATCCATTCCAGATGCAGTCGATGGCACCCGAATTCAGTTCCATGTCCTTGGAATCCCAGTCAATCGGCGTTTTGACAAGCTCCCATCCCTCAAGGTCCGCCACACCCTGGGCCAGCTCCAGGTCAAAACCGGTATACTCTCCATTATCGTCCTTATAGCCATACGGCGGATACTCCGCGTCAAATCCAACGACGAACTTTCCATCTTCTGCCAGACCGTTATCCGCAGCCATGACCGTCCCTGCCATTGAGAAAACGACCGCCGATACTGTTACCGCGCAAACAAGTTTCCTATTCATACCCGTCTCCTTTGCTGTGATAATGCGACATCTGATTATCACTGTACTATGCTAAATTGTATGGCCATACTATAACATAAGCGCTCCGCGGTGTAAACCGCGGAGCGCCTGTTTTTTTTCCATTTTTCCCATTTATCAGGTTTTCGGAAGAAAATCAAATCCGGATCAGCTTACGCTGACAGCCTCACCCTCGCCGGAGCCTTCCGAAGTTCCCTCGGACGGCGTCTCGGAAGCAGCTTCCGATACAGCTTCCGTTACAGCTTCCGTCTGCTGTGTCAGGGAAACATTAAAGTCAAGTGCAGCAAAGAAGTCGTTGTTCACTTCCCAGGTTTCATCCGCTTCCCATTTTTTGTACTGGGCATCGATGGCATCCTGCTTTCTCTGGTTAACAATTTCCTGCTTCTTCTGTTCCGTCGCGTCTTCATCAAAGGCATCCGATACATACAGAACATAGAAGTTACTGCCATCCTGGATTACCTGCTGAACCAGCGTGTTGTCTTTAAGATCATTGGTTGCATCAATAACTGCTTTGGCAGGATAGGAATCATCTTTTCCGAAGGTGAAGGTGGAGTGGGTTACATTATTGTTGTCTTTTGCTGCCGCATCCGCCAGCTTGTCAAACGCATCCGCATCCTTCACATCCGCATCCTGTACCTGCTTCAGGAAATCTTCCGCCTTCGCCTGCGCCTTCGCGCGTGCCTCGATCGTTGCCTCGTCAAGCTCGGTTTCGCTTTCCGTTTCAGTCCCGGTTGCAGCTTCCGTACCACTCTCAGCGGCGTTTTCTGCTGCGGCTTCCGTGCCCTCTGCTGTGATTTCCGCCTCTGTCTCAGCTGCGCTTCCGGTCTTGGTATCCTCACTGACGCCAAGCCCTTCGGAGCTTCCCTCCGAAGCATTTTCCGTTGTTCTCTCTGTCATACCCTCGCTGACAGCCTCTGTATCAGCTTCGGCAGATGCATAAAAGCTTACATAGTCAACATCCCTCTGTGCAGCTTCCTCATCGGTCACATTGGTATCGACATCCTTTGTCATTTCCTGCTCCACTTTGCTCTGAATGGTCAGATAGGTAAGCGCCTCTTCGACAACTTCCTGGGTTGCATTCATGGCATCCAGCGTGTCCTGCGAATTCGATGCGATAAAGGAAGCGGCCGCATCGCTGATCTTCTGTTTTTCATCATCGGTCAGCACAATATCGTAATCAGAGGCATGCTCCGAGCAGAGCATCAGCTGTTCCAGAACCGTCTGTTCGCTTGTCTTAAACGAATCGGCTACCGTCTGGCCCTGTCCTGAGAAATCAAGGTCCCAGTAATTCGTAGTCCCATAGTAGGAAGATGCATAGTAAGAATAGAACTGTCCCATAGAACTTTCAAATTTCGCCTGATCGAAGCGAACAAGGAAGTTCGCTACGTCTTCCTTCATGGATGTATCATTCAGTGTCACAGCATCCGCGTCTGCATCCACTGCTTTCTTCTCTTCTTTCTTTCCGCAGCCGGAAAGGAGTGAAAGTACCATGCCTGCGCAAAGTGCCGCAGCCATTCCTTTCTTTAAACCGTAACCCATAGTTAAAGATCCTCCGTCAATATAAAACTTACTGCGTATGCAGTGCAATTGGATTTATTATATCACCAGTGTATTTAACTTGTCCAGAATCTCTCTTACGAGCACGAGCATGCTGCCCTCCCGGCCGCCCCGAATCGGATTTGTATAGACAAGAACCGGTGCTTTTCCGGCTGTCATCTTCATGCGTCCGCCGTAGAAGCTGATAAAGGCCTGAAACTGCGCTACATCGATCTTTGCCTTTTCATAAAAGGTCAGCCGTATGACATTTCCCTTCTGCGTCACATCCGTCAGATAATCCTGATGCGCCATTGCCTTAAGAAGCGCCGCCTGCAGCAGATTCTGAACGCTCTTCGGCGGATCTCCGAAGCGGTCCAGAAGCTCTTCAAGCATATCGTCGTACTCATTCTGCGTGCTGATCGAGGCAATCCGACGGTAGATATCCATCTTCTGTGCCCCGTTTCCAATGTAGGAATCCGGAATGAAGGCGTCCATATCAAGATCAATCGAAGTGTCGAAGTCTTCCTTCGATACATCCTCGCCCTTTGCCTGCCGCACAGATTCGTTCAGAAGCTTGCAGTAAAGATCATAGCCGACATCGGCGATGTGTCCGGACTGGGCTTCCCCCAAAACGCTTCCCGCGCCGCGGATTTCGAGGTCTCTCATGGCAATCTTAAAACCGCTGCCAAGTTCTGTAAACTCCCGGATGGCGGAGAGACGTTTTTCAGCGATTTCCTTCAGCATCTTGTCCCGCTTATACATAAGGAAGGCAAAACTGGTTCTCGATGACCGCCCGATCCGGCCGCGGAGCTGATACAGCTGAGCCAGCCCCATCTGATCCGCATCGTGAATGATCATGGTATTGGCATTCGGGATATCCAGTCCGGTCTCGATAATCGTCGTTGTCACGAGTACATCAATATCTCCGTTGATGAAGTCGTACATGATTTTCTCCAGTTCGCGCTCGGCCATCTGCCCGTGAGCGAAGGCGACCCTTGCTTCCGGCAGCAGTTTTTGCAGCCGGTCCGCCATATCCATAATCGTATTCACCCGATTATAAACGTAATAAACCTGGCCGCCCCGCGCCAGTTCCCGTGTGATGGCTTCGCGGACAATTTCCTCATTGTATTCCATCACAAAGGTCTGGATCGGAAGCCGGTCCTGCGGCGGTTCCTGCAGCACGCTCATATCCCGGATACCGACCAGTGACATGTGCAGTGTCCGGGGAATCGGCGTTGCCGTCAGGGTCAGCACATCCACATTCTTCTTCATCTGCTTGATTTTTTCCTTGTGGGTGACGCCGAAGCGCTGTTCCTCATCAACCACCAGCAGGCCGAGATTTTTGAAACTGACATCCTTTGAAAGCAGCCGATGCGTGCCTATGACGATATCCACCTGACCGGCGGCGAGTTTTTTCAGTGTTTCCTTCTGCTCGGATGCTGAGCGAAAACGGCACATGAGCCCGATGGTCACAGGATAGCTTTTCAGCCGTTCGACAAACGTATTGTAATGCTGCTGCGCCAGTATTGTGGTGGGCACAAGGAAAGCGACCTGCTTTCCATCCTGTACAGCCTTGAAAGCCGCCCGGATGGCGATCTCCGTCTTACCGTAGCCGACATCGCCGCAAATCAGCCGGTCCATGATCTTCGTACTTTCCATGTCACTCTTGACTTCATCAATCGCCCGGCGCTGGTCGTCCGTTTCCTCATAGGGAAACAACTCCTCAAACTCCTGCTGCCATACCGTATCCGGGCTGAACTGAAATCCCTGCGCGTTCTGCCGGGCTGCATACAGATCCACAAGTTCCTGCGCAATTTCGGCAACGGCGCCCTTCACCCGCGATTTGGTCCGGTTCCAATCCTGGCTGCCCAGCTTGTTCAGTTTCGGCTTTTTCACATCGGCATCCGCGTATTTCTGGATCACGTCGAAGTTGGACGCCAGCACGTAAAGGCTGCTGCCGCCCTGATACTCGATGCGCATATAGTCCTTCATGACGTGATCAACTTCGATTTTCTCAATGCCGCGGTAAATGCCCAGTCCGTGACTTTCATGTACCACATAATCGCCCGGCGTCAGATCCTCAAAGCTGGAGATGCTGGTGCCCTCGTACACTCTCTGGCGTGTCCGTTTCTTTTTCTCCCTCCCGAAGATATCTGTCTCCGTGACCACGGCAAAGCGGATCATCGGATACTCATATCCACGGTGTGCATTTCCGTACATCACCAGTATCTGGGATGGCAGCACCTCCCGGTCCGCATCCTCCGTGAACACAGCATTCAGGTCCCGCTCCTGAAGATCCGCAGCCAGTCTCAGGCCTCTGGTTTTGGACGCTGACAGCAGAATCACCCGGTATTTTTTCTTCTTCCACTTCGTAAGATCCTTCACCAGCATCTCGAAATCATTGTTATACGGGCTGATGGAGGCTGTCTGTATGCTGTACCGGCCGCTTACCTGCCAGGCGCCCCTGACGCCCTCAATCATACACAGCCCGACGCAGTTATGATGATTGAGCGCATTTGCTGTCTCCTGAGCCGAATACAGTATGTTCGCCTGGGTTGGCAGCGCATAGCCTTTTTCCAGCCGGCTTTTCATGCTTTCCCTATACTCCGTCTCCGACGCCTGTGCGCTCTCCATCAGACGGTTCGGCTCATCGAGAAAGATCACCGTATCCGGCGGAAAATAGTCGGCAAAATTCTCCGTGTGTGAATAAAAATAACCGATGTAGGACTCCAGCTTGTCATTGCTGCCGATCAGTTCCATCTGATCCTTTAATTCCTTAAAGGAAGAACGTACGCGAAAGGCTTCCTCCGTCAGCATGGCTTTTCGAAGCTTTGTCTCCTGGGTCTTCGCTTCTTTTTCAATTTTCTTAAAGCCGCTGTTCAGAAGCTCCTGTCCGAGGATCATTTCCGTCGCCGGATAAATCATCACGGAAGAACAGTTCTCGATTGATCGCTGTGTCTGAGCGTCAAACATACGGATACCGTCAATCTCGTCGCCGAAAAGTTCAATCCGGCACGGGTTCTCCCCGGTAAGCGGGAAAATGTCCAGAATGCCGCCGCGAACCGCAAACTGCCCCGGCCCATTCACCTGCGCTGTCCGCTCATATCCCATGCGGACGAGCTGCTGTTCACAGGCAGAAAGGTCCAGCTCATCGCCGGCTTTAAGCGTAAACGCCGCCTTCTTCCATTCATCAAAGGGCATACCGTGATTCATCAGCGCCTGGATGGTGGTAATCACTGTCACCGGCTGCCGGTCACACAGCGCTTTCAGCGCCTGAATGCGCTGACGCTCAATCAGATTGGAATGAACATCCGCCTGATAAAAAATAAAATCTTTGGCCGGAAAAAGGGCCGTTTTCCGATCAAAGAATCTATAATTCTCCTCTATTTCACGTGCGCGCTGCTCACTGTAGGTGATGATCAGCTTTGTGTGTACATTTTCCGCCAGAGTACTCATAAAATGAGTCTTCTGAGCATCAATGCAGCCGGTCACCTCCAGGACGCCCGTGTTTGTTTTTAACGCTTTCTGAAGTTCTTCAAATTCTCCCAGCTCATGAAGCGGAGAAGTAAATGCTTTCATACTTTCATTCTTTCAATATTCATAATTCATATCAGCAAACTTTAGTGTTGTACAGATTCATGACCCGGTCGAGAGGCTGCGTGAGCATATCCTGTGCCGCCGCTGCCGCACGGGCGTAAGCATCCGCCATAAGCTTCTTTTCATCTTCCGGAAAGCGGCCCAGCACCCAGTCTGCCAGGTCCCATCCCTCCGGTTTTTCCCCGACACCGATTTTGACACGGCGGAAAACATCGGTTCCCAGGCAGGCGATCATCGATTTCACGCCATTATGTCCGCCGGCGCTTCCTTTGCTACGAATGCGAAGCTGCCCGGGGGACAGACTGATATCATCATAAAGCACAATGAGATCATCCTCCGGGTCCACCTTATAATAATCGCATACCTCACGAAGGCACTCTCCGCTGAGGTTCATAAACGTCGTCGGTTTGACAAGCAGCACTTTTTCCGAATCGATTATCCCCTGCCCGATCAGACCGCGAAATTTTTTATCTTTTACTTCTATATGATTCTTTTCTGCCAGAATGTCCAGCGCCGAAAAACCGCTGTTATGCCGTGTCCCGGCATATTTGCTGCCCGGATTTCCCAGACCTGCAATAATTGTCATGTTGTAAGAGCCTCCACGATCCTGTCAAATTCCATAAAATGCGAAGCTTTAATGAGAATGGTATCCTTTTCCCGCAGCAGATCCGGAAGTGCCGCCATAAGTCGGTCTTCATAATAGTAAATCTTCAACCGGCCGTTTTCCCCGGCAGCCTGCCGGGCAGCCTGTGCCATTTCCAGGCAGAGTTTCCCGGCGCAGGCCAGAACGTCAATGCCGCATTGCCCTGCAATGGTGCCGATCTGCGCATGAAACTTCTTTTCGTCCGCTCCCAGTTCTCCCATATCCCCCAGCACGGCTACCTTTCTTCCTTCCGCCCTGGAAAGTACATGAAGCGATTCTTCCATGGATGCCGGATTTGCATTGTAGCAGTCATCAATCACCGTGTATTTCCCGGTCCGGACGATGTGGAATCGTCCCTTTATTCCTTCAATCTGTTCAATTCCTTCCCTGATTTCTTCAGGTGTAAGGCCATAGATTTCACCGACGGAAGCCGCCGCCAGCGCATTCATGACATTATGCCGTCCGGGCATCGGAATCAGGACATCCATCGCGGCATCCGGCATATGAATCCGGCATGAAACTCCGTCCAGCCCTTTTTCTTCCGTATTTTCTGCCCAGTAATCAAGCTTCGGTTCATCCGTCCCCGGAGCCTCCCGGTTCTCTCTCAGGCCGTACCGGACCGGCGTTATGTTCCCCACGCTTTTTATGCCTGCCAGTTTATCATCATCCCCGTTCAGGACAATATGGCCTCCCGGATTGAGGAAATCAAAGATTTCCGTCTTCGCCTTTAAGACACCATCTCTGGATCCGAGAAATTCAAGATGACAGTTGCCGATGACCGTGATGACGGCGGTATCCGGACGGGCAATCTTCGAAAGACGATGCATTTCTCCAAAATGACTGATGCCCATTTCCAGAACGGCAATCTCGTGTTCCTCCCGCAGGTTAAAAATCGTCAGCGGAAGCCCCAGTTCATTATTGAAATTCCCTTCGGTTTTTAAAACCCGGTATTTCCGGGACAGAACGGAGGCAATCATTTCCTTGGTTGACGTCTTGCCGACGCTTCCCGTGACTCCCACAACCGGAATGTTCATCACCTTCCGGTAGTATTCAGCCAGAGCCTGCAGTGCCTGCAGTGTGGATCCAACCCGGATCCAGCAGCCGGGTGCGTTTGCAAGTTCCCTTTCGGAAAGCACGCAGGCGGCTCCCTGCGCAAACACCTGGGGTATAAATGTGTGACCATCCACACGGCTTCCCGGGATGGCTGCAAAACAGGAACCCTCTCCTGCCTTCCGGCTGTCCGTCACGATATTTGAAACTTCTTTGTCTGCTGTTTCTTCCATCCCCTCCGGGATATGAAGAACACCGCCTGCCACTTCTGCCATCCGGCGGGGTGTCATATTTTTCATTGGAAATTCCTTTTCTTTTCCGGGTGGACGCTCCCGTGCCATCACGGATCACTTTTATATGCCGTTAGTTCCTGCCGCGCACGGATACCTGAATCAGTTTTTCACAAAGTTCCCCGAAATCCATGCCAAGAGCGGCTGCCTCCTGCGGAAGCAGGCTGGTCGGCGTCATTCCCGGAAGCGTATTGGCCTCCAGGCAGTACATACCTCCGTCTTTCGCCATCATGATATCCATGCGCGCGTAGCTGTCCAGACGAAGAGCATGATAGGCATCTACCGCCAGCTTCTGCATTCTTTCCGTCTGTTCCCGCGTCAGAGAAGCCGGGCAGGTTTCCACCGTGCTGCCGGCCTTATACTTATTGGTGTAATCATAAAATCCCTGAATCGGCGCAATCTCAATAATCGGATAAGCTGTTCCGTCCACAACGCCGTCGGAAAACTCTCTGCCGTCAATATACTGCTCTACAATCAGAACATTCTCATAGCGAAAGCCTTCCTCCAGGGCCGTATGATATTCCTCTTCCGTTCGAACAATGCTGACGCCGACGCTGGAACCGCCGCAGGAAGGCTTGACTACACAGGGAACACCAACGCCGTTTTCGGAAGGCGGCAGAACCGGATCCCCGCGGTGAAGTACAATTCCCGCCGGAGTGGAAACGCCGTTTTCGCGGAAAATCTGTTTGGTAAGTTCCTTATCCATCCCCAGCGCGCTTCCCAGATAGCGGCTTCCGGTAAAGGGAATTCCCATCAGTTCGAAGCAGGCCTGGATTTTTCCGTCTTCCCCGTTGGAACCGTGAAGAGCCATAAAAACAGTGTCCGCCGCCTGACAAAGCTCCAGCAATCCCTCCGCGAAAAAGCTGCGGCGTGTCCTGACCTCTTCAACCTTGCTGTCGAAGGTATGAATCCACGCGGCTTCTTCCTCCGGCGTATCTGTGTAATCAAAAACGGCCGCCGGATCCATATTGCAGGTCCCGAAGCAGACATCCGCCATGACTGCGCGATGTCCGCGGTTTCGAAGCGCTCTTGTCACTTCCGTCCCCGATACGATGGAGATATCCCGTTCCGTGCTGGTTCCTCCTGCCAAAACTATAATATTCATTGATTATCCTCCCGAAACTTCATTGTAACACACCGGAATCCGTTTTCTGGTTTCCCGTCTTTTCCATGACGACTGCACTCGTGGGAGCCATATGAACCTGAATACAGCCATTTTCGCATACCGCCCGGATCTGCCTGCGGCTGATGCCTTCCGCATCCGTGATGAATATGGAATCGAGCACATCCCCATTCTCGATTCCTGCCGGGAATACCCGCAGCGTAATATCGGTTTCCTCATCGCCGTTATTAAATAGTACGATGATCTTCTCTTCCGAATTCATGCGGGCGTAGACCAGCTCATTCTGTGAACCATACAGGATGATGAGGGATCCATTGGCAAACACCCGATGCTTTTTATGAAGCCGGATTGCCTCCCGGTGAAAGTCAAGCATTCTCCAGTCGCCATGCCCCCATGGGTACGTACGCCGGTTGTCCGGATCCGTGAACCCGCATACGCCAACCTCATCACCGTAATAGATGGTCGGTGCCCCCGGCCAGGTCATCTGCATGACCACCGCTTCCCGCATGATTTCCGGCCGGATATGATCCGATGCGGCATCGTAATCAAAATTATTCATACGGCCAACCATATGATTCGTGCGGGTCAGGAAACGGGAATGGTCATGGTTGGAAAGCTCATTCATAGCCACCTGGAGTGAGGGAGCCATAAACTGAGCCATGTTGTAGCGCATGGAATCGATGAATCTTCCCGCATTTCCAAGCATATCCTGCCTGAATTCATCGCTGTGTTTTTCCATGCCTGTGAAGAACCAGGTCAGCGGCTCCATAAACGCGTCATAGTTCATGACCGTATCCCACTCGTCCCCCTGCAGCCAGGCTCCGGGCGCTCCATAATGTTCCGCCAGTATAATGGCATTCGGGTTCGCCTTCTTCACACTCTGACGAAACTTTTTCCAGAAAATGTGATTGTACTCCGCTGACTGCCCAAGATCAGCTGCCACATCCAGCCGCCATCCATCGGCGTTGTACGGTGCGGATACCCATTTGGCTCCTATGTTCAGAATGTATTCCTCCAGTTTCGGGGAATTTTCATAATTCAATTTCGGCAGTGTATCGTGCCCCCACCACCCTTCGTAATAAGGATTGTACGGCCACTCATGCTCGTTATTGAAGTGGAAGAAGGAATGATACGGGCTGTCCTCGGAAATATACGCACCTTTCTCATACCCTTCCTGATTTTCGTAAATCCGCTCGCGGTCCATCCATTTATTGAAGGAACCGCAGTGATTAAACACGCCGTCAAGAATCACGCGGATGCCCCGCTTATGGCATTCCGATACCAGATCGGCAAACATTTTATCGGCGCTCTCCAGATTCTCCTTCCGCGTCACCCGCTGAATATAGCGCGTGGCATGAGTATTATCCTTGTCTCCATACTGCAGAAGTTCACCCTCATCCTGCACAAAATGCCCCAGATGGGGATCGATATGATCATAGTCCTGAATATCATATTTATGGTTGGATGGAGATACGAACAGCGGATTAAAATAAATAACATCGATGCCCAGGCTCTGAAGGTAGTCCAGTTTCTTAAACACTCCGGCGAGATCGCCGCCGTAAAACTCGCGGACATCCATCGGAGATGGCCGTTTGTCCCAGTCCGTCACGCGTGTAACGCACTCATTAATATAGGAGTATTCATTATCCAGCACGTCATTCTCCGGGTCGCCGTTGCAGAAACGATCAATAAAAATCTGATACATGACGGCACCTTTCGCCCAGTCCGGAGTATGAAAGCCCGGGCGGATGCTGAAGGAATAGTCATCCCGCAGATCCTGCGTCACACCCAGCTTATTGTAATAACAGTGAATGCGCCCGCAGCTTAGTTCAAAGTAATAGCGAAACCAGGACGAGCCGGGTTTTATGGATGTCGTATAGTAATCGAAGCTCCCTTCCGTCTTTTCAAAATCCATTTTCTGACGGAGCTTTCCGCTGATCAGATAGGCATCGTCAATATTATTGTGCGCCGTGCGCAGACGAATGGAAACCGTGCTTCCCTTCTCCGGTTCTGCCGGAGATACATAATTTTCTGTTTCATCACTGAAAACGGCGTCCGCGTTAAAAACCGGGCGCATCTGCAGGATATATTTTGCTGTTTTCAGGAAATGTTCGTAAGCTGTATTTGTGTTCATCTTTTTCTCACGTCTTTTGTATTGTCTCTGCTGCCATGTCCGGTCAGGCACCGTTTCAGTAAGCGGCAGACTCACCATATCATAACAAAGAAAAAAGGCAGCCGCAAGGGCTGCCTTTTTTCTGAGAAGGTATTTCTGATTGGGTGTAGCAAAAACTATAATATATTGGGGGGTTACATGATGTATAGTAGCACCATTTTCCAAAAAAGTCTGCACAGTCTTCACAAATTATATTGATGTATTTTGTGCATATTTTTATTTATATTGAAAAATCCCCAGTCGTTTCCCCGAAAAAAGTGTTTTCCGTCCCTGTTTATTCGTTATCGGCTTTCGGAGCATTCTCTGAAACTCCCTTTTCGGCTTCGACGCTCTCAGGCTGTGCGGTACTGGCGGCATCCGCCCGTGAATCCTTAAATAAAGCTTCGAATTCCTCACGCCCGATTTTTTCTTTTTCCATCAGCAGCTTTGCACTTGCGTGCAGCACATCCATATGAGATTCAATCAGACGCCGTCCGGTATCGTACGCTTCATCAATGATCCGTTTAACTTCATCATCAATCTCCGACTGAACATTTTCACCGTACGCCTTGGAATGTGCAATGTCCCGTCCGATAAATATTTCATCTTCCCCCTGCTCATAATTGACAAGGCCGAGACGCTCCGACATGCCGTATTTGGTAACCATAGCCCGCGCCATAGCCGTCGCCTGCTTGATGTCCTGGGAGGCGCCGGTTGTCACATCGCCGATGACCAGTTCCTCCGCTATTCTGCCGCCCAGATCAACAACAATATTTTCCAGCATTTCACTCCTGGTATTGAACATTTCATCGCGCTCCGGCAGCGGCATGGTGTAGCCGGCCGCACCGCGTCCGGTCGGAATGATGGAAATGGTGTGAACCGGTCCGACGTCCGGGAGCAGGTGGAACAGGATGGCGTGGCCCGACTCATGGTAGGCAGTGATCCGTTTTTCCTTTTCACTGATCACATGACTCTTCTTTTCATCGCCGATTCCCACCTTGATGAAGGCCTTGTCGATATCCGCCTGTTTGATGAAAGACCGTCCGTCCTTTGCTGCGCCGATGGCTGCTTCATTCATCAGGTTCTCAAGGTCTGCACCTGTAAACCCGCTTGTCGTTCTGGCTGTCCGCCCGAGATTAACATCATCTCCCAGCGGTTTATCCTTGGAATGAACCTTCAGGATTTCCTCGCGTCCCTTAATATCCGGACGGCCCACCGCCACCTGGCGGTCAAAACGTCCCGGGCGCAGAATGGCCGGATCCAGAATATCCACGCGGTTGGTGGCTGCCATGACGATAATGCCTTCATTCGCCGTAAAGCCATCCATTTCTACCAGCAGTTGATTCAGTGTCTGCTCGCGCTCATCATGCCCGCCTCCCATACCGGTCCCCCGGCGCCTGGCAACGGCATCTATCTCATCAATAAAAATAATACAGGGTTTGTTTTTCTTTGCTTCCCCGAAAAGATCGCGGACCCTGGAAGCGCCGACGCCAACGAACATTTCAACAAAGTCAGAGCCGGAGATGCTGAAAAACGGCACGCCGGCCTCGCCGGCAACGGCTCTTGCCAGCAGCGTTTTCCCGGTTCCCGGCGGCCCCACCAGAATAACTCCCTTCGGAATGCGCGCTCCGACTTTCAGGTATTTTTCAGGTTTTCTGAGAAAATCAACCAGCTCCTGCAGGTCTTCCTTTTCTTCCTGCAGGCCGGCCACATCCGAAAAGGTCACCCTCTGCGCGTCCGGCGTGATCATTCTGGCATGACTTTTGCCAAAATTCATCATCTTCGCGTTTGAACTGCCCGCCTGCCGGTTCATCATCATGGCAAAGAAGATCAGCATGACGCACATTAGAATCACCGGCAGAATGGTTGTAAGGAAAACTCTGTCCTTCTCGACATCGTTTACCTTTACGGCAACCTCCTCATATCCGCGAAGAAGCTGCTCCTCCTGTCGGACGTCTGACACATTCAGCGTATAAATCGTTCCGTCCGTAACGGTTATTTCCAGAACACCGGTCGGTACCTGCTGGTTCTGGCTGATTTCGACCGAGATAACTTCCCCCTGTTCGAGCATCTGTTCAAACTGTTTCTGGGTCACGGTATTCCTGGTCTCCATTCCTTCCCGGAGTCCGAAAACCATCAGTATAAACAAAACGGCCAGAACAATGTAAAAACCGATATTTCGTACAGCACTGCTGTTGTTATTTTTATTTGTGTTCAATATAGCTTCCCCTTATGCTTTCAGTCGTCAAATGAAATCACACCGATATAAGGCAGATTGCGGTAGCGCTGATCATAATCCATTCCGCATCCCACCACAAATTTATCGGGGATCGTGAAACCGGTGTAATCCACATGGACATCCGTGACACGGCGGTCCGGCTTGTCCAGCAAAGCCGCCAGTTTCAGGCTTTCCGGATTCCTCTGGGTCAGGTTGTGCAGAAGATAGTGAAGCGTATGACCGCTGTCTACAATATCCTCCAGCACAATAACATTCTTGTGCTCGATCGGTTCGTCCAGATCTTTTACAAGGCGGACAACCCCGCTGGAGCGGGTACCTGCCCCGTAGCTGCTCACGGACATAAAATCCATGGTAACCGGAATGGTCAGTTTTTTTGCAAGCTCACAGGTAAAAAAGATACTTCCCTTCAGGATGCAGATAAGATGTACGCCTCTGTCGGCGTATTCCATGTTGATCTGTTCCGCCATTTCTCCAATTCTTCTTTCGACTTCATCCTCCGGAATTAAAACATCAATATGCTCTGCCATGCCAAGCTCCTCTTATTCTGCGTTTTCTTTCCGCATTTCCTCATGTTTTACGACGGTGATTTCAAGAACCTTCTTCATACTGCGGGACACCCGGACATCCTCACTGATCCTTCCTCCCGGCATCCACAAAATATGACTTCCCTCTGCAATCAGCAGCATGTCCGCACGCCGGTCCCGGCTGATTTTCTGATCGATCATATACTTTTTCAGCAGCTGGTGCCTTCCGTCCGCATCCGTAACAAAATAGTCGCCGGGACGGCGTGTACGGATACACATAGTATTTTTAATTTTATCACAGCACAGCCATTTCGTGTACTCTTTTTGCGGAATCCGGTCCACATCCGGCGTCCTGTACAGCGCCTTTTGATCCGGCGTTCCCGGATCCGGAAACACATCCCGGGGGATCTGCGCTCCGTCTATCACGCGTACCATAAAACGACAGCTTCCGCATTCGTATTCTCCGCCGTTTTCCGTGTCAATAACAATAACCTTCCTCTTCTGTCCGGAATCCTCCGGCTTCCTGTTCCGCCCTGATCCCGCCTCTTCGCTTTTTTCTGTGCTTTTATCCTCCAAAGAAGATTGCCGGATGATCTTAAGCCGGTCATAGTCCCTGACCGCAGAAAAACCGGGAAGATCCAATCTTGCTCCGGTCCGGCCGGCGGCCAGGCGGCATACGGCCTCCACATGAAGGGCGGTTATGTCTTTTAGGCCTTCCCCCGTGCGAAGAATAAAAAAGACACGGCGCACAATGTAAGAGCGCATAACCGGAGGCTGTCTTAGAAAGGCATGGCAGGAAATCACGGCTTCTTCCTGCGTCACCTGCACACACGCCTTCATACGCCGGGCGGCTTCCTCCTCCAGGAATTGCTCCGCCTGGCGGCATGTTTCTGCCGCCCGGCAGATATGCCGCACCGTTTCCGGGTTTATCCTGTTTTCCATGGCGGGAATAATTTCAAGCCTCATTTTATTCCGGGTAAACTCCGTATCCAGATTGGTCCTGTCTGTCTTAAAGTTCTGTCCGATCCGCCGGAGATAATCCTCTATCTGTGTCCTGGTTTCAAACAGCAGCGGCCGGATCACCTGCTCCCGCACCGGCGCAATGCCGCCCAGTCCTCTGAGTCCGGTTCCCCGCGCAAGGTTCATAAGAACCGTTTCCGCCTGATCGCCCGCATGATGAGCCAGCGCACAAACATCCGCGTGAAGTTTTTGCCGGTAACATTCAAAAATCTTATATCGTGCGTAACGGCCGGCTTCTTCCAGCGTCATTCCATTGTCTCCGGCAATCCGGGCAGCGTCAATGGACTCTGTATAACACGGAATATCATATGCCCTGCACAGTTTTTCTGTAAACCGGGCATCCTCCAGGCTTTCTTCGCCGCGAAGACCGTGTTCTACATGAACCACTGAAATATCGAGCGGCCCGTTTTTCCTCTTCCATTCAATCAGACACCGCAGAAGACATACGGAATCGGCGCCTCCGGATACGCCGGCAATCACTGCCATTCCCGGGCTGAGCATTTGATATTCTTCGATAACTGCAAATACATCCTGCAAGAACCTGTCCATATTCCTGCCATCCTTCCGTCTTTTCTCCGCCTGCCGGATACTCTCCATGCCGGGTGCTCTCTATAAATGAAAAGATGGTACACAATGTGCACCATCTTCTGCCATCCGTTTCATTTCGAACTCTTAAAAATTTTCTCATCCTTATACACAAGACCGAATTTTTCTCTGGCGGCCTTCTCGATATATTCATCCGACTGAATATAGTCAGGAAGAGTCTCTATCTCCTTTGCCCGGCCTTTCTCATCCTCAATCTGTTCGGTAAGCGCCTCGTTCGCCTGGGCATAGGCATTAATTTTTGTCTGCAATGTATGACTGCGTACAAGCAGTACAGCGATCAGCACCAGAACGATTGCCGCAATAACCGCCATTCCAAAGCGGTTAGCCCGGCTGGCCTGCTTCTTGTGATTAGATGTCATAGCTGCCATTCCCCTTTTTTATCTACAGACCGCAAAAAATCTGCAGCTATCCTTAGTTTAAGCTTAAATCGAGAGGATTGCAACTCTTTTGGCCCGATTCGATATTACATTTATATTACGTTTTTTCAAAAAAAGCAGAGACTGTTCTCCAGTCTCCACTTTCTCACACATACTTAAATAATTCCGAAGCCTCATCTTTTCTCACAGTTTCCTGCACATTCAGAACCTGGACCTTCACGGTTCTCGTTCCGAAAGCGATCTCAATTACATCGCCTTCCTTTACATCTGCAGAGGCCTTCGCCGTTCTTCCGTTTACCGAAACGCGGCCGGCATCACAGGCTTCGTTCGCCACCGTACGGCGCCTGATCAGTCTGGAAACCTTCAGGAACTTATCCAGCCGCATATCTCAGTTGAGGGCGTCCTTCAGTGCCCTGCCGGCTTTGAACTTCGGAGTTCTGGCAGCGGCGATTTCAATCTCCTCGCCTGTACGGGGATTCTTTCCGGTTCTTGCTGCTCTCTCGGATACCTCGAAAGTTCCGAAACCTACCAGCTGAATTTTTTCACCCTTCTTCAGTTCATCTTCTACAACGGAAGTAAATGCCTTCAGTGCCTTCTCAGCATCCTTTTTGGATAATCCGCTTTCATCAGCAATAGCTGAAACTAATTCTGTCTTGTTCATAATACATTCTCCTTTTATGTTTATTCCGTATTGATACTTACCCCATGCGTTCACAAACGAGCATTTGCTATACTTATATACCGGGCTTTCCTATTTGTCAATAAGAAGGTTTCCGTCATTCTCCCTAAATCTTCTTCAGATTTCCGTATCCGGGTATACCTTGCGGACATCCGTATAGCCGTTCTTTTCAAGGCTTTCTACCTGGAATTTTGCGTTTTTGGCCAGCGGTTCCACCGTTGCGGTTCCGCCCTGCTCACGAATACCGGAAGCCGCCTTAAATACCTTAAGCAGCTTATCAGCGTCTGCTTTTTTATCTACAAGGAAAGCTGTCTTCGGACAGCCATCCGACGGTTCCTTCCAGCCAAGATCACGCAGAATGGTGACGATTCGCTCAAAGCCGATGGAGAACCCGCAGGCGGGTACGTTCTGGCCGGAAAAACGTCCGATCATCTCATCATAGCGTCCGCCCCCGGCTATGGAAAAGTTGTAATTGTCGATCGTGATTTCAAAAATAGTTCCTGTATAGTAAGACATTCCTCTGACCAGCGTCGGATCAAATACCAGGGAGACACCGCTTCGAAGCAGCGCCCTGCTGGTCTTCATAATGATATCCATGTTCTCTTTCACGCCGTCATCCAGATAATCACCGCAGATTTCCCCGCAGAAACGGCTGACGTCTGTGTCATCCGGAATATTGCTGAACATGGCCGTGTACTTTTCTACCGCGGCAGCGTCATATCCCTCCTCCAGAAGAGATTCTCTCACGCCGTCCAGATGGATCTTATCCATTTTGTCGAGTGTGATAAATACTTCGTCCAGCTTATCCTCCGGGAAACCGGCTGCCAGAGCCATGGATTTCAGAATACGGCGATCGTTGATGTGTACCGTAAACTCACGAATTCCTACCTCGGAAAAGATTTTGCTGAGTGTATCGGCTGTCGCACTGATCAGTTCAATCTCCGCCATGCAGGATGACTCTCCGAGAATATCTATGTCACACTGGGTAAACTGGCGGAAGCGTCCCTTCTGAGGCTTGTCGGCTCTCCATACATTTCCAATCTGCAGGGCCTTCAGCGGAGAAGGAAGGACTGCGCGATTGTTTGCATAGTAGCGGGACAGCGGAACCGTCAGATCATAGCGCATGCCGCTGTCGGCAATCTCTCCTGTCTGCAGGCCCTTCTCCAGTTCACGGCCCCTCTTCATTACCTTGAAAATCAGCTTTTCGTTTTCTCCGCCTATCTTGCCCGAAAGGTTTTCAATATGTTCCATGCACGGCGTCTCAATTTCATCGAAGCCGAATTTTTTGTAATTATCACGGATAAGACTTAAAACATGAGTGCGCAGGCGCATATCCTCCGGTGTAAAGTCATTCATTCCCTTTACGGGTGTAGATATAAACCCCATAGTTGATCCCTCTTTTTCTGCAAAATATCATCATCAGTATAACGAACGTCTTGATTTTAACTTTCCCCGGCTGCTTTGTAAAGAGCTGAACCCGCCAGTTCCTCCGCTCTGTGCATCAGATAGCCTCTTTCATTATGTTCCGGCATGGAAAGTACATCGTCAAGAAGCGTATTCAGGATCCTGCCCATTCCGGGTCCGGCACTGATGCCAGCCTTTTTCAGGTCATCTCCCGTAACCTTCATTTCCTTCAGGCTCATGCAGTCTCCGCGTTTCAGAATTGCTGCGTACAGGTCCTCCATTCGCCCCAGATAAGCCAGCTTTGCACTCTGCACGGCGGGACTCTGCCCCAGGATATCCGCCCGCTTCACCTTCAGATACGCCGGGAACAAATCCTCACCCATTTTATGAACGGCGCGGCGCACGCCCTCCTCCGTTTCTTCCGGATACAGTGAATGAATGGCAATCAGCCTGCGGATAGTATTCATTGAAGCATTATCGAATTTCAGCCGTTTCATAATCGAGACTGCAATTTTTTCACTTGCACGCGCATGGTTTTTGTAATGATAAATCCCTTCTTCATCCACCGTTTGCACCGCCGGTTTCCCAAAATCATGAAAAAGCATGGTAAAGCGAAGAATACTTTCCGGAGGGATATTCTGCATGGTGCGCAGGGTATGTTCGCCAACCGTATACACATGATGAGCGTTATTCTGAACCTGTGTCATTATCGCGTCAAATTCCGGAAGAATCTGTGCTGTCACGCCGAGCTTCCAGGCGGTCCGAAGCCTTTCCGGATGATCCGATGTAATCAGTTTTTCCAGCTCTGTGCGGATACGTTCCGGACTGATCTGCCCAAGCTCCGGTGCCAGCTTCCGGATCGCTTCCGCCGTATCCCCGTCAATTGAAAAATCAAGCTGTGCCGAAAAACGGACAGCGCGGAAAATACGCAGCGCATCCTCATGAAATCTTTCTTCCGGCTCCCCGACACAGCGTATGAGGTGATGTTCCAGATCCTCTCTCCCTCCGAACAGATCAATGATGCCCTGCCGTTCATTGTACGCCATGGCATTGATTGTAAAATCACGTCTTTTAAGATCCTCTGACAGACTTGTAGTGAAAGTAACCTCTTTCGGATGGCGCATATCCTCATAGGCGCCGTCAATCCGGTACGTCGTCACCTCAAAGTTTTCCTGCCCCATCACCACCGTAACGGTACCGTGTTTCAGTCCCGTGTCCACGGTATGGGAAAACATTTCCTTTACTTTAAGAGGAGGGGCTGAGGTCGTAATGTCCCAGTCACTTGGTTTCTTTCCCAGGCACACGTCCCTCACACAGCCCCCCACAGCAAATGCCTCATATCCCTGATCCTCCAGAGTGGAAATAATCTTTCTCACCCTGGAAGGAAGTTCTATATCCATACTTATCCTCCAGGCTGCACGTAATTATTAATGATGATTGTTCTTTTTTTCTGTCCCTCTCCATGCTATCATATTTTATACTTTTCGTGGGCAGGAAAGGAAGGGCAATGAAGAAAAAAATAGCCGCCGTCACCATCTTATTTCTACTGGCTGGTTTGACAGCCTGTAACAACCAGAAAAACGGTTCCGGGAGCGAACTCCCCTCCGGTGCTGTTTCCGGATATCTGACCGGAAATGCTGCACAGTATGTAACTTTTGGAAATTATGACGGTCTGAAAGTAGAAAAGTCAATTTATCCGGTTACGGATGAAGATGTCGATGCGGAAATTGACAGCCGTCTTGACACAGATACTACGTTCGCCAGTACAGCCGAAGGTGCGCAAACCGGCGATCAGGTCAATATCGACGTCACGATTGTAAACGGTGAAACTGAAAGTACGCTTTGCAGCGATTACGAGCTGCTGCTGGGAAACTGGGAGTTCGGCGATGTTTTTGATGAGAACCTGGAGGGACACCGCGCCGGGGAAACCCTTACGTTCAGCATTACCTACGATGAAACAGCCCCCACACAGGAGTGGACCGGCCGGACCATTTGTTTCAGGGTCCGCATCAACGACGTGAAAGCTCCCCGCTATCAGGAACTGGATGACAGCTATCTGAAAAAACTCGGGTATGATTCGGAGGATGACTACCGGGAGGCAGTGCGGACCGAACTCGAAGATATAAGCAATCTCAATTCTGAGGATTCCATGTATACGGATCTTTTCGAACAGGCATACGCAGGCGCTTCCTTCGACGGTTATCCGGATGATCTGTACCGTAAGGCTCAAAAATACGTGCAGGCCGGTTATGATACTCTGAGTGAAGAATACGGCACGGAAGCAGACGCGGATGATATGCAGGCGGACATTCTCAGTTATGTCAACCGCTGGCTTTTTATCAGTGCCTACTGTGAAGAAAAAAATCTCATCCTTACGGAGGATTATCTTGAAACCTACGAGGAACGGGAAGTAAACGCCTATAATTACGGCAGTGTCGATGAATATGAAAACTACACAGGGAAAGATACCATTGTCCAGGATGCATACGTATATATGATCGGGAAGGATCTTTCAGAAAACGCAAAAATCAGTGAGGTAACCTACGATTACACGGATGAATTTCTGGGCGTTCTCTCCGATGATGAGCTTGAAACGGATGCTGTTCTTTCCACCGGAGATGATGTCATCTACGTTGACATTGAACCTGATACGGAGTAATTCCGCCGTGATTCAGCCGGTTTCCAATGTGCTGTTTCCATGATTTATTTTGTTGACTTATCCGGTCGTCTGACATATAATTTAGAAGCACTAAAGATTTGCAGGTAGTAAGATATCACTTAGCTGAAGCATGAAAATAATTGTTTTGAATTCTGACGCTTATGTGTTCTTCCATTACCCAGATCGAGAACATTTTTATATGCTTATGGAGGCATCATCATGAACAAAGGTAAAGTAAAATGGTTTAACGCAGAAAAAGGATACGGATTCATCACTGGCGATGATGGCAAGGATGTATTCGTACATTATTCAGCAATCCAGGGAGAAGGCTTCAAGACTCTTGAAGAGGGTCAGGAAGTTTCCTACGATCTGACAGAAGGACAGCGTGGAATGCAGGCTTCTAATGTCGTTAAACTGTGATTACCGCATTTAATCGATAGATAGACCGCCAGAACCCGGGTTCAGTTGAACCCGGGTTCTTTTTATGTCTTATCCTTTTGTCTTATTCTTTTGTTTTCCCGTGACGGCACGGGATCATCCCGCACTCCGGCCCTTTTCACAGCTTTCCGTAAACTTCCGGCGGCACATAGGCAATCACGTGTATTCCGTCACTCTCATATACTTCCGACAAAAGCTTTCCGCCTCTGCGAATAAGCTGCACTTTTCCCGCATCCTGATAACGGATGACACGGTCAATCAAAATAAACCTCTCGTTCAGGACATCTGCGAGAACGGCCTCGAACTGATCCAGGTTCTGCCCTGTTTTCGCACTGATGTCAAGGCAGTGTTCTGCGCGCGGATCCGACAGATGAAATCCCCGCTCCTTCCGGTCGCATTTATTAAACAGCGTAATCACCGGACGGCCGGAAATGCTCAGCTCATCGAATGTCTGATAGACAACCTCCATCTGCCGCCCCATCTGGGAGCTGGAACTGTCCACCACATGGATGATCACGTCCGCATGGCGCGCTTCCTCCAGAGTACTGCGAAAGGCGCTGATCAGATGATGCGGAAGCTTTCGGATAAACCCGACGGTATCGGTCAGAAGAACTTCCTGCCCGTCCGGAAGCGTCAGCCTACGGGTTGTCGGATCCAGCGTTGCGAACAGCTGATCTTCCTCCGGCACGCCGGCTCCGGTCAGCGTATTGAGAAGCGTTGATTTTCCCGCATTTGTATAGCCGACAATTGCCGCCGAAGGAATGGATTTCCGCACACGGCCTTCATGCAGAAGTTCGCGATGCTGTTCAACATCCCTCAGTTCCTCCTTCAGCCTGGATATTCTCGAGCGGATTCTGCGCCGGTCTGTCTCCAGCTTCTTCTCCCCCGGGCCTCTGGTTCCGATACCGCCTCCCAGCCGGGACAGTGCGTTTCCGGATCCCTCCAGGCGGGACAGCCGGTACTGAAGCTGCGCCAGTTCCACCTGTATCTGTCCTTCGCTCGTATGGGCCCTCCTGGCGAAAATGTCCAGAATCAGCATCGTACGGTCAAGAACAGCACATTCCAGTGAACGCTCCAGATTTTTCATTTGTGCCGGTGAGAGTTCATCATCGCAGATCAGTGCATCGGCATCGGCGGCCACCGCCAGGTTGTGAATTTCTTCTATTTTTCCTGCGCCCAGATACGTACCCGGGACCGGATTCTCAAGGTTCTGAATCACACGGCCGACAACCTGTGCACCGGCCGTATCCGCCAGCTGCACCAGTTCTTCCACGGACTCCGCAGTTTCACGTTCGTCCCCCGTACAAACAGCCGCCACAATCACCCTCTCCGGACGGCTGTCGGAGGTTCTGTTTCTGTTTACTTCTTCCATCTGTACCTCTGAAATTATCGCACCGTTTTACTGCTGAGCCGCGGATGCCGTATCCCCGGATGTCATGCCTGTCTCTGACGCTGTATCCGCCGATGTCTCCGCGGATGCCGGATCGCCCGCCGTCTGTTCTGCTGATGTTTCACTCCCGCCGGAGCTGCTTACTCTTGTTTTTAGAAAACGGTACTCCCTCTGTCCTGCCTCGTCCGTCGGATACAGCTCCACATATGCCCTGGCTTTGATGGCCGCAGTTTCAAAATCGAGTTTTTTTTCATAGCAGACAATCTCGTCAAATCGCAGATTCTGCTTGCTTTCATCTGTATCCAGCTTCAAACCTTCTTCAATATAAGCAAGCGCTCCGTCATAATTACCGGAAGCAATCGAGCAGAGCGCAAGCCCGTTATAGGCAGCCGGACTTTCTCCCTTCAGGTCCATCAGGGACTGGAACATGGAAAGCGCATGATCATAATCTTCCTGCGCCAGATAAACCTCTCCCATCAGTTCCATGGCCGGCGTATATCCATTCTCTGCCGCCGGCGCCAGCGCATTCTTCGCCTCATCATACTGCTCCAGATAATAATAAATCTGCCCCAGCTGATAGTAATCATCATCGCTCTCCGGCTGGATACTTTCCGCGGTCTTCAGATAGGAGTCACCGTCCGCCGTCAGGTCATAATCGGCATAGCACTCATAAATGTGCAGATAAAGCGCATAGCTGCCCTCATCCAGCGCCGCGGCACGGTCAAAATTCTTCTTTGCCTGATCCTGATCTCCCAGTCCCAGGTAGGCTGCCCCCAGGTAATAACATACGTCCGCATCTTCCTTCATGTCCAGAAGTGTCGTGCAGGTGGTCACCGTGCCGGAATAATCCCCGCTGCGAAGACAGGCGCTGGCCTGATATTTGAGAATATCGTACCTCGTCTTGTCCATCTTGCCGTCCGTGTAGGAAAGTGCCTTTGAAAAGGCTTCCGCGGCTTCCGCGTAGCGGGCAAGTCCGATCAGTGCAATCCCCTCCCCGCGGTAGGCTGGAACCTCATCTTCATGAGCTTCGACCGCGGATTGAAATGTTTCAAGCGCATCGCTGTAGTTTCCTTCCTCCAGAAGATCGTAGCCTTTTACCGTCTCTTCTCCGCCGGACGAACGCTGCAGGCAGCCGGTCAGAAGTGCTGCCGTGAGACACCCGGCCAGGATCAGTGCCGGCTTTTTGCTGCCGGATATTTTCTTCGTACTGTCAGTATTCGTATTCATAAACCTCTCATATCTGGTTCATTCATTTTTCCGGGTATTTCCCGTCTTCCTTTTATCTGGTTTTCCAGTCATTGCCAAAGCGAATGCCAATATAGTCCTCGATGGCATCCACACAGCCCTCAAATCCGAGAACAGCACTGTTCAGTGTCAGATCATAGTTTCTGGCATCGAACCACTCCTGGCCGGTGTAATAGTGATAATACTCTCCTCTGTATTTATCAATATCCTCCATATATTTGTCGGCTTCCTTCTCGCTCCGCGACCCGCGCTCCACCGTCATTTTGTGGCAGAAATCATGCGGAGCATGAATGAAGACCCGGACCACATTCGGAAAATCCTTCAAAACATAATCACCGCAGCGGCCGATAATGACGCAGCTTTCCTCCTCCGCCAGATCCCGAATGACCTTGGCCTGATAATTAAACAGGTTCTGGTCGGAAAGGAAATCTCCGCTTTCCGGCGGAATCAGCTCTCCGTGATATTCTTTTTTCATAAAGCGGAAAAGAGAAGACCCCTTCAGGTGTTCATCTACCTGATTAAACAGAGCCTCATTAATGCCGCTGTCCTCGGAGGCAAGCCTCAGGATTTCCCGGTCATAAGCCTTGACGCCAAGATCCGCCGCCAGCATTTTTCCTATTGTCTTCCCGCCGCTTCCGTATTGTCTGGCGATTGTAATCACTACTTTTTCCATAGAACGCCCTCCCGTCTGCTTCTGAGATTAACACCGATTAACACCGTTTCACATCCGAAAAACGGATGGTCAGCTGTCCTCACCAAGATAAGCCTTACGGATGGAATCGTCATTCATAAGGTCATGTGCAGGCCCTTCCTTGACAATTTTCCCCGTCTCAAGCACGTAAGCTCTGTTTGCAATATTCAGTGCCTTTTTCGCATTCTGCTCCACAAGCAGAACCGTCGTGCCGGCCTTGTTGACACTATCTATTATATCAAAAATCTCGTTCACCAGTATAGGAGAAAGACCCATGGAAGGTTCGTCCAGCAAAAGAATTTTCGGATGGCTCATGAGGGCGCGCCCCATGGCCAGCATCTGCTGTTCCCCTCCGGAAAGAGTGCCGGCAGGCTGATTCCTGCGTTCTTTCAGTCTCGGGAAACGGCGGTACACCATTTCCAGTGTGCTCTCAATTTCACTCTTGTCAGCGCGGGAATAAGCTCCCATTTTCAAATTCTGCAGCACCGTCATCTCAGAAAAGACGCGGCGGCCTTCCGGGACCTGCGCAATTCCCATGGAAACTATTTTGTGAGCCGGCGTCCTTGTGATATCCTGACCTTCGAATAAAATAGATCCCTTCTTTGGAGACAGAAGAGCGCTGACGGTATGCAGCGTTGTCGTCTTCCCGGCGCCGTTGGCGCCGATCAGAGCGACGATTTCACCCTCGTTTACTTCGAATGATATTCCCTTGATTGCATGTATCATTCCGTAATAAACATGCAGATCCTTAACTTCCAGCATTGCCATAACTGCCGATCCTCCTGTTTCGTCCGTTACTCACCCAGATATGCCGTAATAACATCCGGGTTTTTCAGCACTTCCGACGTTTTTCCCTGTGCCAGAATCTCGCCGAAGTTCAGTACGGTAAGCTCTTCGCAGATCCCGGATACCAGTTTCATATCATGTTCGATCAGAAGAATGGTCATATCAAATTTCTTCCGCACAAAACGGATCATATCCATCAGTTCCTCCGTTTCCTGCGGGTTCATACCGGCGGCCGGCTCATCCAGAAGCAGCAGTTTCGGTTCCGTAGCCAGCGCGCGGGCAATCTCCAGCCGGCGCTGCTGCCCGTAGGGAAGACTGACTGCCATCAGGTCCGCATCCTTTTCCAGTTCGAAAACCTTCAGAAGCTCCATCGCCTTTCCGTCCATAGCCGCCTCCGCATTCCGGTAGGATGAAGTGTGAAACAGTCCGGCCATCGGTGAATAAACAAAATGATTGTGCATGGCAGCCTTCACGTTATCCTTCACGCTCATGCCGCCGAACAGGCGGATATTCTGGAATGTGCGGGCAATCCCCGCCTTGCTGATCTCAATCGTCTTCCGTCCGGTGATATCTTTTCCATCCAGCATGATTACGCCGGTATCCGGTTTGTATACACCGGTCAGAAGGTTAAATACCGTCGTCTTGCCGGCTCCGTTCGGGCCGATCAGGCCGTACAGCTCCCCCTTATCGATGGAAATGCTGAATTCATTTACGGCTCTCAGTCCTCCGAAGGAAATACCCAGATTTTTTACCTCAAGCATCGCTGCCATAGTCATTCCGCCTCCCCTCTCCTGCTCTTTGAGAAGAGTGCTGCACGTTTCTCTCTCATGGTCGGGTTCCAGGTGACAAGCATAACGGCAATAAGGACAATTGCATAAATCAGCATACGGTTGTCACTGATAAAGCCGATAACCGGATTGTCACCGATCAGCTGGATCTGTCTCAGGAAGAAATCCAGCAGCAGGTTCAGGACCACCGGGGCGATCACCGAGCCCCGCAAACTTCCGATGCCGCCGAGCACCACATAGACCAGAAACATAATGGACATATTATAGCCAAAGTTTTTGGAGGTCGCTGTCAGGGTCGCCAGATTGTGGGCATAAAGCACACCGCCGACACCGGCCAGCGCCGCTGAAACAGTAAAGGCCATCAGCTTGTATTTGGTAATATTAATTCCGATCGACTCCGCGGCAATCCGGTTATCCCGGATGGACATGATGGCCCGCCCGTCGCGGGAATTTGTCAGACGCATAACAATAAACAGCGTGATCAGAACCAGAATAAACCCGGCGGTAAAGGAAGACTCCTTCGGAATCCGTCCAATCCCCTGCGGGCCGGAAAGAATCATCTCACCATCGGCTGCCAGATGAAGGGAAATCTGATCCTTGAGAGAAATATGCCATCCGCTGCTGTCCCGGCCGATGTACATGACATTGACCAGATTCTTAATGATTTCACCAAACGCCAACGTTACAATGGCAAGATAATCGCCCTTCAGTCTCAGAACCGGAATGCCGATCAGAAAGCCGAACAGGGCAGCCACGGCTGCTCCGATCAGGATGGCAAGGATAAAACGAACCGTCTGATTTGTGATGATGTTCTGCACGGCGCGGGTGAAGAATGCGCTGGAGAAAGCGCCCACACACATAAAGCCCGCATGTCCGAGGCTCAGTTCACCGAGGTAGCCGACCACGAGGTTCAGAGCCACCGATAAAATAATATAATAGCAGCAGGGAACCAGAAGGCCTTCCAGGCCGCTGGACATGGTGCCGGTCGCCAGCAGAATCTCACATACAATATACGCAATAATTACAATAAGGAAGGTTCCGATATTACTTCTGGTGGTTTTGGATAATCCTTTTTTCATGCGCCCACCTCCTCAGACTTTCTCCTGGATCTGTCTGCCCAGGATGCCGGTCGGTTTCACCAGCAGCACGATAATCAGGACGGCAAACACAATCGCATCCGCCATCTGTGAGGAAATATATGCTTTTCCGAAAATTTCAATAACTCCCAGCAAAATACCTCCAATCATGGCTCCCGGGATGGATCCGATACCTCCGAACACTGCGGCTACGAATGCTTTGATACCCGGCATAGATCCGGTGTAGGGGGTCAGCTGCGGATAAGCGGAGCACAGAAGAACGCCGGCAATTGCCGCCAGACCGGAACCGATGGCAAAGGTAAGGGCAATGGTTCCGTTGACATTAATTCCCATAAGTTTGGCTGCTCCCTGGTCTTCCGATACAGCCACCATCGCCTGCCCCGGCTTCGTCTTATTGATGAAGGCCGTCAGCGCAAAAACAATGACCAGCGAGGCAACAATGGTCACGATGGTTTCTCCTGTAATCGTCAGTTTTCCGCCTGCCAGTTTCAGATCCGGTACATTCACCACGGATGCGAATGATTTCGGATTGGATCCGAAAATCAGCAGTGCCAGGTTCTGAAGCAGGTAGCTGACGCCGATGGCTGTGATCAGAACCGCCAGCGGTGAAGAAGCATTTCGCAGCGGGCGGTAGGCAATCCTTTCGATCAGGATACCCAGTCCCGTACAGATAACAATGGAAAGAAGTACGGCAGGAACTGCCGGCATGGTATTTGACATGGCCACAAACACCACATAGGCCCCTACCATGATGACATCGCCATGTGCAAAATTCAGCATCTTGGCAATACCGTAAACCATGGTGTAGCCAAGTGCAATGATTGCATACACACTGCCAAGACTGATACCATTGATCAGATTTCTCAGAAAACTCATAGTGCACCTCTACCTTTTTTCTTTGACAACATTCTAGCACTTTGAGAGTGCTTCGTACAGCGAAGGACTTCCATGGACAGTAAAAACAGGTCACATACAGTAAAAAGGGGTTGTCATGCCGACAACCCCTTTGTCATTCAGCCCTTTCTGAAATGAATTTTATTTCACTTATCCGGGCCAGTTTCCGAAAGGATCTTATGAAGCCTCCGTTGCTGCTTCTGTTGTTGCTTCCGGCTCCTCATCCATCGGTGCATATGCGCCGTTTCTGATTACTATGGCCTTCGGCTCCTTGTTCGGCTCGCCCGATGCATCCCAGGTTGTACCGTTTCCGGTCAGGCCATCAAAGGTAATGGAAGTAATCCCTTTCTTCAGTGCTTCACACAGGTCGGAAACACTCATGTCCGGAGTTGCGCCGCATTCCTCAATCGCCGCCTTCAGAATATACACGCCATCGTACGTGTCTGCCGCGAACTGGTTCGGAACATCCTTATAGGCATCTTCATAAGCCTTAACAAATGCCGTTGTCTTCTCGTCGGTTGCGGATGCAACGAACGGTGTCAGCAGCATGACGCCTTCTGCAAGAGAGGTATCAAATCCTTCCACGCCAAGGATCCCATCCATGCCGTCAACGCCGAAGAACTTCGGAGCATATCCCATGCTGTCTGCCTGGGTCAGGATCAGAGATGCCTCTGTATAGTAAATCGGCAGGAAGAGCATGTCTGCACCAGCATCCTGAGCTGCCTGCAGCTGTACGGAGAAGTCCGTTTTTGAATCTTCCGTAAATGCTTCTGCGGAAACTACTTCAAACGGCTGATTTTCTGCTTCTGTTACAAACGTCTGATAAATACCGGATGAATATACATCCTGACTGTTATAGATAATGGCGACTTTTTCCGCCAGTCCATGCTCACCGATATATTTTGCGGACATGGTTCCCTGCGTCGGGTCGGAGAAGCAAACCCGGAATGCATTGTCATTGGCAACACAGTCAACCGCGGATCCCGAAGGCGTCAGCTGGAACATGTTATCGTTTGCAGTCTCAGCCGCTACGGCAATACACGGCGTTGAGGTAACGGTTCCAAGCAGGATCTGCATACCCCAGTCTTTCAGAGTGTTGTAAGCATTAACGGACTTTTCAGCATCATGCTCATCATCCTGAAAATTCATTTCAACCTGATACCCATTTATGCCGCCGGCTTTATTAACTTCGTCTACAGCGATCGTCATGGCATTCATAACTCCCTGGCCATAAGCAGCTGCCGCACCGGTAAGGGGTCCGATACCGCCGATCTTCCATGTTGCATCCTCTGCAAAAGCTGCCATGCTCATGGCAGAAGCTGCAAGTGCCGCACAAACAACCAGGCTGGTCACCTTCGCGAATTTTTTCATACTAATTTCCTCCTTAGCAGGTTTTTAATGCCTGTCTTTGAATAATTTAAGGCAGTTTGCGGATTTTCGTAGAAATAATTTTATTATTTCCTTGAAACTCCTAAAATATGTGCCTATTGTACTCACCTTTTCTCTGCGTGTCAACCATTAAATGAGAGTTACTTTAGATTATTAGGGAAATACCGAAATTTTTTTGGTGCCTGGTAAGGCGCGTAGGCCGCCGGGTGCACGTCCTCACAAAAAAGGACCCGGGGTATCCCCGGATCCGCATCTTTTGTCTGAGCGGTCCGCCGCGCTGTTTTTCTGCGCCGGTCCGCTCAGAAGTTTTTCTCTTTTATGATTGGTCTATTAATATGCCCTGCCCCAGTATACCATTTTCTTTGCCGGTTTCCCGCAGCATACGCATACGTCGGACAGCTGTTCCTGTTCGAAAGGAATGCAGCGGCTGGAGAAGCCGTATACTTCCTTGATCTTCTCCTCACACTCCCTGCTTCCGCACCACATCGCTTTTACAAAACCATGCCTGTTTTCCGAGCATTCCTTCATTTCTTCCGGATTGTGTGCGGCATAGGTGTGCTCATCTCTGCGCTTCTTCGCGCGCTCAAACATTTCCGTCTGCTCAGCGGCAAGAATTTCCTTTACCTTTTCCGGAAGCTGGTCAATCAAAACTTCCGACTTTTCCCGGTTGTCACGGCGGACAACAACAGCCGTGCCGTTCGCAATATCCTTCGGGCCAATTTCGATGCGGGCGGGAATTCCTCTCATTTCCTGTTCTGCAAACTTATACCCCGGCCCCTTGTCGGTATCGTCGATCTTCGCGCGAAGTCCGGCCGCCTTTAACGCGCTCAGGATTTCCTGCGCTTTTTCCAGAACGCCTTCCCTGCGCTGCTGAATCGGAATGACCATGACCTGGGTCGGCGCAATACGCGGCGGAATGACCAGTCCGCTGTCATCCCCGTGAACCATAATCATCGCACCGATGATACGGGTTGTCATACCCCAGGAGGTCTGATGGCAGTATTTTACGATGTTATCTTTATCCGTAAACTCAATATCATACGCTTTTGCAAATTTATCTCCGAAATAATGAGAGGTTCCGGACTGAAGTGCCTGACCGTCATACATCAGCGCTTCTACGGTATAGGTCGCCTCCGCACCCGCAAATTTTTCCTTCTCGGTTTTCCGGCCTTTAATAACCGGGATGGCCATATCCTTTTCCAGGAAATCTGCGTAAATGTTCAGCATCATCTCGGTGCGCTCAACCGCTTCCTGAGCGGTCGCGTGTACCGTATGACCCTCCTGCCACAGGAATTCGCGTGAACGCAGGAACGGGCGTGTCGTCTTTTCCCAGCGCATAACGGAACACCACTGATTGTACAGGCGCGGCAGATCACGATAGGAATGTACATCATTATGATAGAAATCGCTGAACAGTGTCTCGGAAGTCGGACGCAGGGCCAGACGCTCCTGCAGCTGCTCATTTCCGCCGACGGTTACCCAGGCGCATTCCGGAGCAAAACCGTTTACCAGTTCTCCTTCCTTCGCAAGCAGGCTTTCCGGAATAAGCTCCGGCATGTAACAATTCTCAACACCGGTTGCCTTAAAGCGCTGATCAAGATCATTCTTACAGTTCTCCCAGATAGCATAGCCGGCCGGTTTGATAACCATGCATCCCTTGACGCTCGTGTAATCGATAAGATCCGCCTTCAGGCAGACATCTGTGTACCACTGGGCGAAATCGACATCTCTCGATGTGATCTGTTCTACTAACTTTTTATCCTTTGCCATTTTTATCTCCTTACATACCCGTTTTCCTGATCTTCATCAGACATGCGGATAAAATTATACTACATTCTGCCTGGCGGTTCCAGCCTGCATCCGCAATCCGGCCGGTAATTCTTTTCCTGCCGGATACTCTGCCGCCCGGTTCACAGTTCCTTCTGTACCGCATCGATGAAGCGTTCAAAAGCAGCTTTGCCATCCGCCGTTCGTTTGTAAACGCCGGCGCATTCCAGCACCTTCGAGAATACCAGCCCGATTTCGTCCCGTAGGATCGCGTCGGCATTGGCCGAATTGATATCGGTATATTTTTTTGAAAATTCATCCACCCAGTCCGCGTGCTTTGCCAGTGCCTCATCCGCGCGAAGATCTTTCCCCGTCAGAATGGCATCTTTGACCCCGGCCATTTCTGTTTTCAGTCTTGCCGGGAGAATGGCCAGCCCCATCACTTCGATCAGCCCGATATTTTCCTTTTTAATATGAAAATATTGAGCATGAGGATGGTAAACGCCCAAGGGATGTTCTCTCGTCGTAATGTTATTTCTCAATGCCAGATCCAGCTCGAAGCTGCCATCGCGGCGGCGCGCGATCGGGGTGATGGTGTTGTGCGGCTCTCCGTCTGTCTGCGCATAAATGAAAGCATCCTCATCGGTATAGCCGCGCCAGGTTTTCAGGATCGCCGCGGCAAGATCAGCCACCCGTTCCGGATCCGTCCCGTTCAGACGGATAACGGAAAGCGGCCATTTGACAATACCAGCCCTCACGTCCTCATATCCCCTGAATACGATTTCCTCCTCCACCGGCGCTTTCGCCATTGCAAATGTATAATGGCCGCCCTGGAAATGCTCATGTGCCAGGATGGATCCTCCGACAATCGGGAGGTCCGCATTGGAGCCAACGAAATAATGCGGGAAAATCTCCGTTATCTTCAGAAGTTTCCGGAAAGCGCCGCGGTCAATGATCATCGGCTTGTGAACGCTGTTAAAAACAATGCAGTGCTCATTATAATAAACATAGGGGGAATACTGGAAAAACCAGGGTTCACCGTCCACCGTTATCGGAATGATACGGTGGTTTCCCCGTGCCGGATGGTCAAGACGTCCGGCATATCCTTCATTTTCACGGCACAGCTGGCACTTCGGGTAAGCTGTCTGAGCCGCATTCCGCGCCGCGGCGATTGCCTTCGGATCTTTTTCCGGCTTGGAAAGATTGATGGAGATGTCGATCGTGCCGTATTCTGTGTCGGCTGTCCAGCGAACATCCTTTGCGATGCGGTCTCTGCGGATATAGTTGGTATCCTGGCAGAAACGATAATAGCTGTCTGTCGCCCTGACCGGATCTTCCGAATATTCAGCGCGGAATTTCGCCGTCACCGAGGACGGACGATCCGTCAGAATGGCCATAATCTCCGTATCAAACAGATCCCGGCAGGTAACGGTATTGTCCCCCATCAGCTGATGTTCATAAGCATAATCGCATATCCGGCCGAGAATCTCTGACAGCTCTCCAATAATATTTTCGTCCCGGGTTCCGGAAATTTTCTCTGCCTGGCTGCCTGTGAAAGCATCCTCCGCTTTTTCATCAAGGGAATCGATCTTCAGCAGAGCAAGAACTCTGTTGGCCGTATAAACGGCATCTTCCTTCTCAATCAGTCCCGTCGTCAACCCATACCGGACCAGTCCGGCAATTGCATCCTGTATCATTGCTGCTCCCTCCTGCGTCTGTATATAATGCGCCGCTCCAGGCGGCCACAACCATAGTCATTTTATCACCATGCACATACCCGCTCAAGACGGATATTCCCACATCCGGCCGCATCGGTCAGGCACTTTTCCTGCTTTCCTAACCTGAGTGAATGCGTTATAATTTGCTTATTAAAATGTACTTTACCTTTTGAGTAAACAATCATTTAATGATATGTAAACATCTAATGATATGTAAACATCATACGGGAAACAGTTCCAGCACAAAATACAGCATCATAATCAATTCCGGCGTTTCCGGGTACTCCGTTCTGCCCGCATGCACCGCCGGAAATCGGGAGGCCGTTGATGGATAATTTAATACTCTACAGGAAAAGGCTGATACCGGAAGAATGTATTGAACTGAAGGACGACATTCTCCTCTACCGCGATAACGAGCTGATCATCACAAAGTGGAATACACTTCACCCGAAGAAAACCCTGCACCATGGCTATTCATGCTATTTTCTGGAGAGAGGTTTTAAAATCAGCAAGTTTTATGATCACGAGAGCAATCTGATCAGCTGGTACTGCGACATTGTTGCGCATAGTTTTGAAAAAGGCGTTCCGATCCCCGGAACGGCAGACTGTTCCCCGGATAAATATGTATTTACGGATCTGCTGATCGATGTAATTGTATATCCGAATGGCTCGTACCGGGTGGTTGATCTGGATGAACTGGCGGATGCGTTCAGGCGCGGTCTGCTGTCTCCAGAACTGCTGACCGCAGCTCTGAAGACCACCGACAAACTGCTTACTATTATTTACCGGAATGATTTTGACCGGCTGCAGCAGAAAATCAACGAGGCCGAAGTCAGGGATCTTGCCGCGCAGGGCCCGCTCTGATGAAAGCAGACAGATATCCTTTCCTTCAAAGCTTCCGGGAAGCTGCCTTTGCGAAGCTGCCTTTGGAAAGCTGCCTTTGGAAAGCTGCCTTCAATGGTCCGTTTTCATCTTTCAAGGCCGTAAGGCCTGAACCCTTACGGATTCTCTGCTTCCGGACCGGTAAGGAATTTTGACTCTGTCACACTGTATACACCGCGCGGAGTTAAGCGGATGGACGGGATTACCGGCAGCGCCATAAACGAAAGTGTGATAAATGGCGCCATATCTTTCGGAACCCCCATGCGGTGGGCACGGGTGATCAGTTTCTTCAGCTTTTTGCTGACGTACGAATAGCTCTGGTCAGAAATCAGACCCATAACCGGAAGTTCCAGCGTATCATATACCTGACCGTCCTGCACAATGGTATAGCCGCCATGGGTTCTTTGCAGCTCACGAACCGCAGCCAGTATATCCGCATCGTTATCTCCGATGGCAATGATATTGTGGCTGTCGTGAGAAACACTGGAGGCAATCGCTCCTCCCTGAAGTCCGAAATTGAGAACAGCCCCGACGCCCACCTTTCCGGTGGCATGATGGCGCTCAAACACGGCAATCTTGTCTACCTTTCCGTCCGGTCGAAAAAGCCCGGTCTGCGGATCCGCCGGCAGCCCGATGTCCGCACGCTCCGTAAGAATCTGCCCGGGGATCATGCGGATCGCGGGGAACTGTTTTCCGTCCGCCCTCAGTTCCAGTTTTTTCGGATCGATGGGGCCGATATGAACGGTATCCATCAGCTGTGGCGGACAGGCAGGCATTTTTACGTATTTCCTTGTAACCAGCTGTCCCTTGAAAAATACCATCTGCGCATTGAAATTCTTCAGAGAATCCCAAACCACCAGATCCGCGTCAAAGCCGGGTGCGACTGCCCCGGTACGGCGCAGCCCGTAGCAGCGGGCCGGCTGGATGGTCGCCATCTTCACCGCGGCAATCGGGCTGATTCCCATGCTGACTGCCTTTCGGACATTGTGATCGATGTCGCCCTCCCGGTTGATATCCTCGATGTGCTTGTCATCCGTACAGAAACAGAACCCCTCGGTGTTCGTATTATTCTCCACGATTCCCCTGACGATCATTTCCAGATTGCGGGCGGCGCTGCCCTCCCGGATGTGGCAGGTCATCCCCATCGAACGTTCCTTCATCACATACTCGTAGGTTGTCCCCTCATGATCCGTGGTAACGCCGGCCATCACATAAGCTGCCAGTTCTTCATCGGACAGATTCGGAGCATGCCCGTCTTTCACCTTTCCATCAAACAATTCAATTTTTTCATTCATAGAGGGATCGCCGTTGATGACCGACATGCAGTCCATCACCTCGCCCAGCCCGAGCACACGGTTGTTGTCCAGATATTTCTTCATGGCTGCCGCATCCAGCGTACATCCGTTATCATCGATCGGTGTCGACGGCACGCAGGAAGCGATCATGACATACACATGTGCCGGGAGATTGGCTGTCTGCGACAGCAGATAATCGATTCCTGCCGTTCCGGATACATTGGCAACCTCATGGGGATCCACGATGAACGTGGTGGTTCCGTGTTCCTCCGCCTTGGAAATCAGAACCTGCGGGTTTACCAGCGTTGATTCCAGATGCAGATGAGCGTCTATGAACCCGGAAGTCAGATATTTTCCCTCCAGGTCAATCACTTTTCTGCCCTCATAGTCTCCGATTCCTACAATCATTCCATTGGTGACGGCAACATTGCCTTCCTCTACACGGTCGGTAAATACGTTCACAATCCTGGCATTCTTCAGCACCAGATCTGCCGGCTGCAGCTTGCGTGCTGCTCTTGAACATCCCAGATATTTTTTAAGCTCCACTAAAATCCCTCCTTCCGTCTGTACTGGTCCGTGTTCCGGCTCTGTACTCTTTCGAACATTATAGCAGAACTTCGGATGGATATGCCTTTATTTATCACAGGGTTTACGTTATTTACAAAAGATGCCAGATGTACCTGTCCCTTTTCAATAGAAAAGTGTATACTTTTCCTGCGGACACTTTGAATGTTGGAAAGGCAGGTAATTTTCAATGGAGCTTTACAGTAATAACCGGACTTATTCCGGCTACGATTCACTACCGTCCGGGGCGGCTTCCTTCGATCTGACGCAGGGATGCCTTGTACTCGAGGGCGGTGCATGGCGCGGCATTTACACACAGGGGGCTCTGGACGCTCTGATGGAAAACGGAATTAACTTTCAGACAACCATTGGAATTTCCGCCGGCGCCATGAGCGGCATCGGATATGTTTCCGGCCAGATCGGCTGGGCCCCCCGCATCAATCTCAGGTTCCGCCGTGACCCGAACTACTGCGGGCTGGGCGCCTTCCGCCGTGACCACGGAATTACCGGCTTCTCTTATCTTTTCGAGGATCTCATGCGCAAATATCCCATCAACCGTGAGCGCTTCAATAACCCGGACCGCCGCTTTATCGTCGGGGCTACGGATCTGGAAAAGGGGCGTGTGGAGTATTTCGAAAAGGGCAAATGTGAGGACATATTCAAGGCTGTTCAGGCTTCCGCCACCGTTCCTTACATCTCGCAGCCGGTTTATATTGACGGTGTTCCCTATCTGGACGGCGGTTTAATCACAAAAATCCCGTATCACTGGGCTAAGGCAAGAGAATTCAAAAAGATCATGGTTATCCGCACGCGTGACCGCTCCTACCGGAAGGAACCGGACAACGTGAAAAAAAACTTCCACCGGAATCGTGTATTTTTCCGCAATTACCTTGACCTGCAGCTGGCTATGCTGCACACCTGTGACCGGTACAATAAACTGCTCGATGAAATCGATGCCGATGAGGCGGAAGGGAAGATATTTGTTCTGGCGCCAAAGGAACCTGTCCGCATCAGCCGCTTTGAAAGCGATATGGAAAAACTTGGAAATCTTTACCAGGCCGGTTACCATGAAATGAAAGAACAAATCCCGGCACTTCAGAAATATCTGGCCGGTTAGATCAGACGATCCGGCGCAGGGAAACCGCGTATCCGGCAGAATACACTGGTATAAAAAGACAGGCGGCCGGTCTTCCACAGAGGGAAAGACCGGCCGCCGTTTTTATACCGCACGTTTTCAGATTTTATCCAGTGCCTGCGCCAGATCGGCAATGATGTCCTTCACATTCTCAAGTCCAACCGACAGCCGGATCAGGTCCGGAGCAATTCCGGCCGCCAGCAGCTGTTCATCCGTCATCTGACGGTGGGTATGGCTGGCCGGGTTGAGCAGGCAGGTTCTGGAATCCGCCACGTGCGTGACAATAGAAATCAGCTTCAGGGAATCCATAAATGGGATCGCCTTCGCCCTGCCGCCCTTCAGGCCGAAGGAAAGAACCCCGCAGCTTCCATTGGGCAGATATTTCTGCTGAAGTTCATGGCAGGGATCCTGCGGAAGATCAGAAAAGCGAACCCACGCAACCTTTTCATTCGCCTGAAGGTACTCCGCCACCGCCAGCGCATTCCGGCAGTGCCGCTGCATGCGCACTTCCAGAGACTCCAGGCCGAGATTCAGATAAAACGCGTTCTGCGGAGACTGGCAGGGACCCAGATCGCGCATCAGCTGAGCGTCAATCTTGGTGATATAGGCCTTTTTCCCGAATCTTTGCGCATATACAATGCCATGGTAGGATTCATCCGGTGTGGTCAGTCCCGGATACTTATCCGCATGCGCCATCCAGTCAAAGTTCCCGCTGTCCACAATACAGCCGCCGATCGTCGCTGCGTGGCCTTCCATGTATTTGGTTGTGGAGTGTGTTACGATATCCGCTCCCCACTCAAACGGCCGGCAGTTGACCGGCGTTGCAAACGTGTTGTCAACAATCAGCGGTACCCCGTGACGATGGGCCATGTCCGCAAATTTTTCGATATCAAAGACGGAAACCGTCGGGTTGGTGATGGTTTCGCCGAATACACACTTCGTATTTGGCCGGAAATACTGCTCAATTTTTTCAACCGGATCCTTCTGGTCAAAGAAAGTACAGTCAATCCCCATCTTTTTCATGGTAGTTCCGAACAAATTGAAGGTGCCGCCATAGACAGCGGAACTGGCAAGAATATGATCTCCTGCCTCACAGATATTAAAAACGGCGAGAAAGTTGGCTGCCATGCCCGAGGCCGTCAGAATACCCGCCTCGCCGCCTTCCAGCGCGCATATTTTTGCCGCCACCGCATCGCAGGTCGGATTCGCCAGTCTGGAATAAAAATAGCCGTCCTTCTCCAGGTCGAAAAGCTGGCCCATCTCCTCGCTCGAATCATATTTAAAAGTCGTACTCTGACAGATCGGAACCTGCCGCGCCTCTCCGTTGGCCGGCTTCCAGCCTTCCTGCAGACATTTTGTACCAATCTCCATAATGACACCTCCGTGGTTGCGTGAGATTTTTAAATTCTATGATATGAGTGTCAAAAGTACCTTTTGCCACTCATTTATGATTACGCGTGGTTTCGTTGCTCCGCAACTCCCACCACGCTGCCACATTCGGCA
>ONLK01000042.1 GCA_900318615.1 uncultured Eubacteriales bacterium | reverse complement strand
AATACAAGGTTGATAGGACAGAGGTGGAAGTGCTGTAAGGCATGGAGCTGACTGTTACTAATAGGTCGCAGGCTTATCCGGAACAAAGGGTTTATAAAAAGGAAGAAAGATTGAAAAATTCGATTGCGGTTTTGAAGGTATGTATGATATCTTCTAAGTAGTGATCCTCGATAGCTCAATGGTAGAGCACCCGGCTGTTAACCGGGTTGTTGTAGGTTCGAGCCCTACTCGGGGAGTTGTGAGGCTCCTTGGTCAAGCGGTTAAGACATCGCCCTTTCACGGCGGTAACATGGGTTCGAATCCCGTAGGAGTCATAGGAATGAGGACCCTTAGCTCAGCTGGTTAGAGCAGTCGGCTCATAACCGATCGGTCCTGGGTTCGAGTCCCCGAGGGTCCACTTTTACGGATTTAATAATTGTACATGGCCCAGTGGCTCAGTTGGTTAGAGCGCCGCCCTGTCACGGCGGAGGTCATCGGTTCAAACCCGATCTGGGTCGTTTATACAGCGGTTATCTTCGGATGATGGCTGTATTTTTCGGTATCAGGTATATTTACGGCAGCGCCGAATGCCGGCGTGGCGGAACTGGCAGACGCCCGGGACTTAAAATCCCGTGGGTAGCGATACCCGTACCGGTTCGATCCCGGTCGCCGGCATTATGGAAAAATCCCGAGAATGGCTTAAATGCGTCGTTCCCGGGACTTTTTTATGCATCAGTTTTTCTAAAATCAGTAAAAAAACGGCAGCTTTTCAAAATTTGCATACGGTTTCATTTGATTAAAATGCGCATCCGCCGGGCGTGCGTATTTTTACAGAAGGATTTCAGCAGGAGGATATATGCAGGATAAGCCGGATACACCGTCCGTCAGACAAGATGAATACTTGATTTACCAGCCGCCGCTGAAGGCGCTGTTTCTGTTTGCACTTCCCATGATTATTGGAAGTCTGTTCCAGCAGGTCTATAATATTGCAGATTCTGCGATTGTAGGCAGGTTTGTCAGCCAGTATGCACTGGCTGCGGTCGGAGCCTCAAGCGCACTTACAAATGTTTTTATATGCATAGCCGCCGGCGCAGGCACCGGAGCGGCTGTAGTTGTGAGCAGAAGATTCGGAAGCCGGGAGTATCCTTCCATGCTGCGCAGCATACGGACCTCCATGTTATTTTTCCTGATTTTCAGTATCGTCCTGGGCGCAGCGGGATTTACCTTCAGCGAAGCGATAATGAGGCTGCTGCATACACCGGAACAGGTCATGGATATGGCGGTTGTTTATCTGAAGGTATACTTTGCAGGATTTCCTTTTCTGTTCATTTACAATGTAGTTGCAAGCATGTTCAACGCCATCGGAAACTCCCGCGTTCCGCTGTATTTTCTCATTTTTTCGTCGGCACTGAACATTGCCATGGATCTGTATATGGTCATCCGCCTGCATATGGGCGTTTTCGGAGCTGCTCTTGCAACGCTTATTGCCCAGGGAATATCGGCGGTTTTCTCATTTATCGTTCTCATTCGTACGATGAGAAAATACGCGCAAGGGACGGATGAAAAAAGAACATGGGAGTATTTTTCAACCTCTGATCTGAAACTTATCCTATCCTATGCGGTTCCGTCGGTTATTCAGCAGTCAACGGTGTCCATCGGAATGATGCTGGTACAGTCCGTAGTCAACGGCTTCGGGGCGGAAGCTCTTGCCGGATTCTCGGCCACGGCCAGAATCGAAAACCTGATTGCTGTGATCTGGGTATCCGTGGGAAATGCTGTGTCGCCTTTCACAGCGCAGAATCTTGGTGCGGGGAAAAAGGAAAGAATTACGGAAGGGTTCCATGCAGCTTTGAAACTGGATTTTATTTTTGCCATAGGTGTTTTTCTTTGCGCCGTACCTTTTGCAAGACCAATCGCAGGAATTTTTCTCGGCAGTGAAGGCACACAGGAGGCGTATTCGGTTGCAGTCGGATATATGCGCTGGATCGGAATTTTCAGTTTCTGGCTCGGCGCTAAAATGGCGATGGATGGGGTGCTGAAGGGGATCGGCAAAATGAAGAGCTTCATGGCTGCCAATCTATGTAATCTGACCATCCGTGTTTTAACGGCTATGATGCTTGCACCGGGATTCGGAATCGGATTTGTGTGGTATGCCGTCCCCGTGGGCTGGGCAGTGAACTTATTGATTTCACACAGAGCCTATCAAAGGATGCGGACGGAAAACGGGATTTCCCGTACATACCGGGCATGAAAATCGCACAGCAATGGCTCCTTTATTATTTTTTATAACCTTTACCAGTAAAATATTACAACGTGATATAATAAGATAATCGTTCTGCGGAAGATGAAAAACCCTTGGGGAAGGGCGGGCAGATATTCAGGGCTGCCGGATACGAACGGAGAAAAGAGAAACGAGAACTTAACAGTAAGCACAAAAAAACAGAAACCCGGTCACCGGTCCAAACAGATGGACGGTCCGGCTGACCGGCAGGAAAGAGAAGGGAAAAGAACAGTTATGGAAAGAAAAAGTATTCGTCTCTATCGTATTCAGGAACTGAAGGAGCTGTCTGATATCGCCAGCCGCTCTCCGGCAAACGTATATGCGGAATGTGATGGAAAAACAGTTGATCTGTCTTCCATACTGGGGACGCTTAGCATAGATATTACCATGCCGGTTACCGTTGAATATAACGAGCCGGACCGCAAACTGGAGGATTTTCTGAACGCACACGCGGATGAGTGAAAAGAAGACTTTCATGGGTGCGTTGAACATAAAAAAAGGAAACCGAATGACCGGTTTCCAGCAGCTCCTAACAGAATCGAACTGTTGATTTCGCCGTGAGAGGGCGACGTCTTAACCTCTTGACCAAGGAGCCGTTAATAATAATAACATACTTTGCAAAAAATGCAAGCTTTTTCTTTAAATTTTTTTTCAATACTTTTATAATGGAACAGTCTGAGGATATACAGCTGTCCGGGATCGGAACATGGGTATCGGACAGTGATAAATAAGGGAGGCTTGAGGAGGCATATTATGGATCTGAATGGATGGAAGGAACGAATCAAAACTGACAGATTCCGGGAGGATATCCGGGTTCTGTACAGTGACGAGGTTGGAGAGAATACTGTCCGTTACGGCGATCTTCTTTCTTTATTTGAAAAAACCTTTGGCGATGAAGGCGAGCTGACTCTTTTCTCAGCACCGGGGCGGACAGAGATCGGCGGCAATCATACAGACCATCAGCATGGATGTGTGCTGGCAGCATCGGTCAGCATGGATACAATTGCAGCTGTTCATGCAACCGGGAACCGGCGTATTCGCGTAAAATCGCAGGGATATCCGATGTGCGAAATCAGTCTGGATGATCTGAGCGTGCACGAGGATGAGAAGAACTCGACAGCGGCACTGATCCGCGGAGTGGCAGCCAGATTTGCACAGCTCGGCTGCCGTGTCGGCGGTTTTGACGCCGCAGTTACCAGCAGTGTACTTCCCGGCTCAGGCATTAGTTCGTCGGCCGCCTTTGAAGTGCTGATTGGAAACATTATCAACAATCTGTTCTTTGACAGTCACGAAAGCGCTGTTTCCATTGCGCAGATCAGTCAGTATGCGGAAAATGTATATTTCGGCAAGCCAAGCGGACTTATGGATCAGACAGCCTCTTCGGTCGGAAACATTCTGACGATTGATTTTAAGGATCCGTCCAATCCCCACGTACGCCAGCTGAAGGTTGATTTTAAGTCATTCAATCTGGCACTTTGCATTATCGACAGCGGTGCCGATCACGCGGATCTTACAGATGAATATGCGGCCATTCCGAATGAAATGAAGAAAATATGCCGTCTGTTGGGCAGGGAATATCTGAGAGATATTCCTGAGGAAGAATTCATAGCCCGCCTTCCTGAAATCAGAAGTGAAGTCGGAGACCGGGCACTGCTTCGTGCATTCCATTTTTATGGTGATAATAAGCGGGTGGCCTTTCAGGTGGAAGCACTGGAAAAGGGAGATATGGATACCTTCCTGCGGCTTGTCCGGGAATCCGGGTACAGTTCCTGGATGTATCTGCAGAATATTGTGCCTGCAGGGAGAATCGAACACCAGGAAATGGGGGTTGCACTTGCCATGTGTGATACATTGCTGAACGGGCGCGGTGCTTACCGTGTTCACGGCGGCGGTTTCGCAGGAACGGTGCAGGCATTTGTACCGGAGGATATGCTGGAAGAATTCAGAAACGGCATTGAACATGCGCTTGGAAGGGGAAGCTGCCATGTGCTTTCCATCCGGCCGGTCGGAGGAACCAGAATACCGGAATAAATAAACACAGCGGACAGCGGATAGTAAATACCGTCGGCAGCGGAAATATCCGTTGACAATAAATATTTACAGGAGGAGATTAAGATGACTATTCTTGTTACAGGCGGAGCCGGTTATATTGGAAGTCACACCTGCGTGGAGCTGTTAAATGCGGGATATGATGTTGTCGTTCTTGATAATTTATACAATGCGAGCGAAAAGGCTGTTGAGCGGGTAAAACAGATTACAGGAAGGGAGCTGGTTTTCTACAATGCCGATGTCTGTGACCGGGCTGCTGTTACAAAGATTTTTGATGAGCAGAAAATTGATGCCGTTATCCACTTTGCAGGATATAAGGCGGTCGGCGAATCAGTGCACAAGCCGATTGAGTATTATACCAACAATATCGATGGAACTTTGATCCTGACGGATGTAATGCGTGCCCACGGCTGCAAAAATATCATCTTCAGTTCTTCCGCTACCGTTTACGGCGACCCGGCTTTTGTGCCGATTACCGAGGAATGCCCGAAGGGAAAATGCACCAATCCGTACGGCTGGACCAAATGGATGATCGAACAGATTCTGACAGATATTCATACGGCCGATCCGGAATGGAATGTCATTCTGCTCCGCTACTTTAATCCGATCGGTGCTCACAAGAGCGGGCTGATCGGGGAGGATCCGAAGGGAATTCCGAACAATCTGCTCCCGTATATCGCCCAGGTGGCGATCGGAAAACTGAATTGCCTCGGTGTGTTCGGAAACGACTATGATACACCGGACGGCACCGGAGTCCGTGACTACATTCATGTCGTTGATCTGGCCCGCGGACATGTAAAGGCTATTGAAAAACTGGCTGCTAACGACGGCGTATCCATCTACAATCTCGGAACCGGACACGGCTACAGCGTACTGCAGGTGGTGGCCGCCTTTGAAAAGGCATGCGGGCATAAAATCAAGTATGAGATCAAGCCGCGCCGTGACGGCGATATCGCACAGTGCTACTGTGATCCGTCCAGGGCAGAGCGTGAACTTGGCTGGAAGGCAGAATACGGGATCGAAGAAATGTGTGCGGATTCCTGGAACTGGCAGACAAAGAACCCGAATGGCTATGCGGATGTGTGATGCCTGAAAGACGGCTCATGTTCGGCTGCACGGACGGTTAGGACCGTGCGGCCATTTTGCGTTAAGGAGACAGAATGCGCTGGAATAAATACAGACTTAAAACATTGGAAGGTGCCGAGGACATTGTGATTGCAACGCTGGCGGAAGCCGGAGTGGAAGGAGTCGAGATCGAGGATAAGGCTCCGCTTTCCGAACAGGACAAAGCTCAGATGTTTGTCGATATCATGCCGGACGCGCCGTATGACGACGGAATCGCCTACCTTACCTTTTATCTGGATGAAGATGAAGACAACGGGCCGCTTCTGGAGCGCGTCCGCGAGGGACTGGATGAATTGCGGCAGTTCTCCGATATCGGGGAATGCACAATTGAAAAGTCCCAGACCGAGGACAAGGACTGGATCAATAACTGGAAAAAGTATTTTCACCAGTTCTATGTGGATGATATTCTGATTACACCCTCCTGGGAGCCGGTGAAGGAGGAAGATGAAGGCCGTCTTATTATTCACATTGATCCCGGTACAGCTTTCGGAACCGGGCTTCACGAGACAACCCAGCTGGTGATTCGTGAACTGAAAAAATATGTGACAAAGGATACGGAACTGCTGGATGTCGGCACCGGAAGCGGCATTCTGTCCATTGCGGCCTTGAAGATGGGTGCGAAACATGCAGCCGGCACGGACCTGGATCCGAATGCGGTCAGTGCCTGTCATGAAAACCTCGCCGCGAACGGTATTCCGGAGGATAGAATGAAAGTTCTCCTCGGCAATATTATCGATGATCCGGCGATACAGAAGGAAGCCGGATGGAACGAATATGATGTCGTTACCGCCAATATTCTTGCCCCGGTTCTCGTGCAGCTGACTCCCGGGATCGGACAGCATATGAAACACGGAGCCGTGTACATCACCTCCGGCATCATCGACAATAAGGAAAAGGATGTCCGTGAGGCGGTCGCAAAAGCCGGAATGGAACTTGTCAGCGTGACACATCAGGGCGAATGGGTCTGCGTGACTGCGAGGAAAGTATAATGTATCATTTTTTTGTGAAGCCGGAGAACATCGGAGAGAAGGAAATACGGATCGTCGGTGAGGATGTGAAGCACATGAAAAATGTGCTGCGCATGAAACCCGGTGAAGTGATCCGCCTGTGCACCGGGCTGGACAATAAGGACTACCGGTGCGAGATCGAGTCCCTGCGTGATGACGAAGTTATCGCGAAAATCATGTGGATAGAGACGGAAGGCACGGAGCTTGATTCCAGAATATGGCTGTTCCAGTCACTGCCTAAAAGTGATAAGATGGAGACTATTGTACAGAAGGCGGTAGAGCTGGGCGTGTATACGATCGTACCGGTTATTTCCAGACGTTCGATCGTCAGGCTGGAGGGCAGCAAGGCTGAAAATAAAATACGGCGCTGGAATGCCATCTCCGAGAGCGCCGCCAGGCAGTCAAAGCGCATGATCATCCCTCAGGTCAGACAGATTGTCAGCTTTCATGAGGCGGTACGGATGGCTTCCCCGCTGGATGTTCTGCTTATCCCTTATGAGAGGGCGGACGATATGGACCATACACGCCGCGTGATCGGATCCATAAAACCAGGGCAGTCGGTCGGTATTTTCATAGGACCGGAAGGCGGATTTGACGAAAAAGAGGTTGACGAAGCCGCAGCTGCGGGTGCAGAATGTATCACGCTCGGAAGGCGGATCCTCAGGACGGAGACGGCCGGGATGACGGTGCTTTCTATCCTGATGTACACGCTGGAGCGCGGATGGAAAGATGGTGCAGGCGAAAGCGCGGGCACAGAACAGGGAAATAATACCGGAAAAGATCAGAAAAATACCGGAAAAGATATCGTGCAGTAAGAGATTACGAGAGTATACATACGGACAGGAAACAGGAAATGGAAGCATATTTTGACAATTCAGCGACGACGTGTGTCACGGAGGATGTAAGCCGCGCGGTCGTAAAAATGATGACGGAAGATTTCGGAAATCCGTCCTCGAAACATCACAAGGGCGTGGAAGCGGAACATTATCTTCGGCAGGCGCGGGAGATCATCGCCGATACGATGAAGGTAGATGAGAAGGAGATTTACTTTACCTCCGGGGCGACGGAGTCAAACAACTGGGCTTTGATTGGCAGTGCCCTGGCCAATGCGCGTTCCGGGAAACATGTGATCACGACCGCCGTGGAACACGCCTCCGTTCTCATGCCGATGCATTTTCTCCAGCAGCAGGGGTTTGAAGTGACCTATCTGCCGGTGGATGAATACGGAAGGATCAGCACGGATGATCTGAAAAAAGCACTGAGGAAGGATACTATTCTTGCCGCGGTCATGTATGTGAACAATGAGGTCGGCGCGATTGAACCGGTGGAAGAGGCAGGAAAAATAATCAAGGATTGGAACCGGAACATTATTTTTCATGTCGACGCAGTGCAGGCGTACGGAAAACTCAGGATCCGTCCGCGCCGCATGAACATCGACACACTCTCGGTCAGCAGCCACAAAATCCACGGTCCGAAGGGTGCCGGCTTCCTGTATGTCAGGGATAAGGCAAAAGTCAACCCGCTTATTCTGGGAGGCGGCCAGCAGAAAGGTATGCGCTCCGGGACGGATAATGTTCCGGGCGCCTGGGGAATGGCTGTCGCTGCGCGGGACTGCTATGATCATTTTGCGGAAGATACGGCTCATCTTCTGGAACTGAAAAAACGGATGATGGACGGGCTGAGGAGCCTTGATCACACGGTTCTTCATTCACTGCCCGGGCAGGAAGGTGCACCGCACATTGTAAGCTGTTCGTTCCCAGGAATCCGCAGTGAAGTGCTGCTGCATGCGCTGGAGGCGAAGGGGATTTATGTTTCCTCCGGAAGTGCCTGCTCTTCTAACCGAAATCTTCCCGTTTCGACCGTCCTGGCCGAGATGCATCTGCCGGAAGACCAGCTCGAATCAACGCTGCGTTTTTCTTTCAGCCGCTATAATACGGCGGAGGAGGAAGATTACGCGCTGGAAGTATTGCGTGAGCTTCTGCCGAAACTTCGCCGCTATACAAGACACTGATGGCCGGGCTGAATTCGCCGCCGTTCCATTTGCCGAAGTTAATAAACAGGGCCTCTGGCCTGGAAAGTAAGGATCAGTTTTATGTTTGATACTTTTTTAATTAAATACGGAGAAATCGGAGTTAAGGGTAAAAACCGATATATGTTTGAGGAAGCCCTGGTTCACCAGATCGAGCTTGCTCTCAGAAAAATTGATGGAAAATTCCGCTGCTCCCGGGAGAGCGGCCGCATTTATGTGTACTGCATGGATGATTTTGATTATGATGAGACGGTGGATGCTTTGCAGCACGTCTTCGGAATTGTCGGTATCTGCCCGGTACTTGTGATAAGCGGCGACAGTCTGGATGAGATGAGTGATGCATGCATCGGGTTTCTGGAGAAGACGTACGATGCTCACGACCAGACTTTTAAGGTTAACTGCCGGCGCGCGAAAAAATCATATCCGATCTCTTCCATGGAAGTAAATTCGGAGATCGGAGCCAGAATTCTGGATCACTTCCCGGAAATGAAAGTGGATGTCCACGAGCCTCAGATTATGCTTCATGTGGAGATTCGTAATCGTGTCTATGTCTATTCCAAAGTGATTCCGGGGCCGGGCGGTATGCCGGTCGGTACCAATGCCCGTGCCATGCTGCTTTTATCGGGAGGAATTGACAGTCCGGTAGCCGGCTGGATGATTGCCAAAAGAGGCGTTGCTCTTGATGCCATTTATTTCAACGCACCGCCGTATACGAGTGAGCGGGCGAAACAGAAGGTTATCGATCTGGCGAAGATTGTAGCCAGGTATTCCGGCCCCATCCGCCTTCACATTGTTAATTTTACAGATATACAGCTGTACATCTATGAGCAGTGTCCCCACGATGAGCTGACCATTATCATGCGGCGCTACATGATGATCATTGCCGAGCATTTTGCGAAGGAGGCGGGGGACTATGCTCTCGTCACCGGCGAGAGCATAGGACAGGTAGCCAGTCAGACGATCCAGTCCCTGTTTGTTACCAATGAGGTATGCACCATGCCGGTGTTCCGCCCGCTGATCGGATTTGACAAACAGGATATTGTCGATATTTCCGAGAAGATCAAGGCGTATGACACTTCGATCCTGCCGTATGAGGATTGCTGCACGATCTTTGTGGCCAGACACCCGGTTACCAAACCGAACCTGAAATCGATCAAAAAGTCGGAGGTGAACCTCCAGGAAAAGATCGATCAGCTGCTTGAGCAGGCATATGACAGTGTGGAAATCATGGAGATCGACTGAAAACAGGAGGAGGCGCAGGAACAGCTGCCGGCATGCTGCCCGATACGCCGCCTTCACCGTCCTCTCATGCTTCGCACCCGGTGATGAGCGGTCGCCAGGAGCCATGATATGCAGGCAAGATGGCAATCATGGCTTCTGGCTCGTCGCTTTATCCTCATCTCGTGCTTCGCACTCGATGATGAGCGGTCGCCAGGAGCCATGATATGCAGGCAAGACGGCAATCATGGCTTCTGGCTCGTCGCTTTCACAAAAAAAGAGCGGGCAAAAGCCCGCTCTTACTCATCCAGACACAGCGGCCGGAAATGAACTCCCGGCAGATTATTTAATGATATACGGCTCCAGCACTTTCATGATTTCAGAGAGATTGTTATCTTCCTCTGCATGAATGCTCAGCTCGATTGGTTTTGAGAGATCAAGACTGAAGATGCCCATAATTGATTTTGCGTCGATGACATATCTTCCGGAGATCAGATCAAAATCGCAGTCGAATTTGGAAATGTCGTTGACAAAGGATTTGACCTTGTCGATCGAATTAAGTGAGATCTGAACTGTTTTCATATTTAAATCCTCCATTGAGTGTTTAGCTCGTAGTCTTGGTTGTACCACTAAGAGTTTAATCGACTGAGGATTAAAAGTCAATATGGTTCGGCGGAACATTAGAATAATAAGTATGAAGGGAATTTTGATATGCGTAAGGCAGCTTTTCACAATCTGGGATGCAAGGTAAATGCGTATGAGACGGAAGCGATGCAGCAGCAGCTTCAGGAGAGGGGCTATGAAATAGTTCCTTTCGATGACAGAGCGGATGTTTATGTCATCAATACCTGCTCGGTTACAAACATTGCGGACAGAAAATCGCGTCAGATGCTGCACAGAGCCAGAAAGGAGAATCCGCAGGCGGTTATTGTGGCGTCCGGCTGCTATGTACAGACGGCTCACGATGAGACTGGTCTTGCCGTGGATGCAGATATCATTCTCGGGAATGACCGGAAGAAGGATCTGGCGGATATTCTGGATGCGTATTTCAAAAGTATGCCGGAGCATCCGATGGAGGAACTGCTGGATTTACGACAGAATAAAAGCTATGAGCCGCTGTCCATCAGTCATACGCAGGAGCATACGCGCGCGTATATCAAGGTACAGGACGGGTGCAACCAGTTCTGCAGCTACTGCATTATTCCGTATGCGCGCGGCAGGGTGCGCAGCCGGCGCGGTGAGGATGTTCTGGAGGAAGTGAGGCGTGTCACATCGGCAGGAATCCGGGAGATTGTGCTGACCGGCATCCATCTTTCTTCGTACGGGACGGATACGGAAAGCAGTCTCATTGAGCTGATTGAACAGTGTTCGGGAATACCGGGGGTGGAACGCATTCGTCTCGGATCCCTGGAGCCCAGAATTATTACGGAAGAGTTTGCCAGGAGAATACAGGCGGTACCGCAGATCTGTCCGCATTTTCATCTTTCTCTGCAGAGCGGGGCGGATTCGGTGCTCAGAAGAATGAACCGGAAATATACAGCGGAGGAGTATGCGGAAAAATGCGATCTGTTGCGAAGCTGCTTTGATGATCCTGCGCTGACGACTGATGTGATTGTCGGTTTCCCGCAGGAAACGGAGGAAGAATTCCTGAAAACGGTAGATTTTCTGAAGCGGATTAAATTTTACGAGACACATATTTTCCGCTATTCCATGAGAAAGGGCACCCTTGCCGCCGATATGGCCGGTCAGATTCCGGAGAGTGTAAAAGCACAGCGCAGTGATGTGCTGATCCGCCTGGGGCAGGAAAATAAGGCAGCCTTTGAAAGCCGGCGGGACGGGTGTCTCCGGGAGGTATTGTTCGAGGAGCCGGAGACAGTGAATGGGCGGCGTTATTATACCGGCTACACAAAGGAATACATCCGGGCGGCCGTTTATGCGCCGGAAGGAGACAGCCTGCGCGGAAAAAACGTAAGCGGAATTCTTCGGGTGAAAGAATCTCTGCCTGGATTTATGGAGCTTCAGAATTTTGAAAGTCATTGATTCTTTGAAGTATTTATATTAAGATATTTATATCTTTTATCCGAGCGGGTTCGGCGGGCGTGAGGAACAGAGCCGTTTCCCGCCTGAATGGCACAGAATCAGTATAGGGACGTGATCATATGGCAGATATCAGCAGTACTCAGTTTTTTAAGTCAAATTCGGAAGGCGAATCGCGCGTAAAGTATGTGATGGAAGTTGTATATAACGCGATGGCGGAAAAAGGATATAATCCGGTCAGCCAGATCGTCGGTTACATTATGTCCGGAGATCCGACCTATATTACCAGCTATAAAAATGCCAGGAGTCTCATCATGAAGGTGGAGCGGGATGAGATTGTCGAGGAACTTCTGACAGAGTATATCCGGAACCGGTCCTGGGAGAAGCACTGACATGGGGAGAGTAATGGGCCTGGATTACGGGGCTAAAACGGTTGGCGTTGCCGTAAGCAGCCCGGATAATGTCATTGCGCTGAGTGTGGAAACTATCTTCCGCGAGCGGGAAAACAAACTTCGCCGTACATTGGCAAGAATAGAGGAACTTGCCCGGGAATATCAGGTAAGCGAATTTGTTGTCGGCCTCCCTAAAAACATGGATGCAAGTCTGGGGGAGCGCTCTGAAAAGTCGATCGCCTTCGGACAGGAGCTGGAGCGAAGGACCGGTCTGAAGGTTTCTTTTCAGGATGAGCGGCTGACGACACAGGCTGCCGACAGAACCATGGAAGAAGCAGGCGTTCGCAGGGAAAACAGGAAAGAGCATATTGACAGTATTGCAGCTGTCTATATTCTGCAGGGCTATCTGGACCGGCAGGCATTTGAACGAAAACAGGCTGCAGCCGGCTGTGAGGAAGATCATCCGGAAAGTCACACCGTCTGATTCCGTGCCTGGGGAAATACCGGAAGAAAGACATTGATCAATGAACATTCAGATTTCAGTCTGCAGGGCTGAAATCTTATTTTCGCGGGCAGGAAGCAGGTACAGCGCGACAGGTGCCTGAAAAAGGACCGCGGCAGCGAGAGAAAACCGGAGTCACGTTTTCTCTCGTTTTTATAGGAATCGAACCGGGACAGGAAAGTGCCGGCACAAATACAGTAAGGGAGGTAAAGTTTGAGCCAGACGAATAAAACAAAAGACGCTCAGAAACCGAAGCTTCGGATTATACCGCTGGGCGGTCTTGAGCAGATCGGAATGAACATAACGGCATTTGAGTTTGGTGACAGCATTGTTGTTGTTGACTGCGGTCTTGCTTTTCCGGAGGATGACATGCTGGGTGTGGATCTTGTCATTCCGGATGTTTCGTATCTTGAGGAAAATATTGATAAGGTAAAGGGGTTTGTATTCACCCACGGCCATGAAGATCATATCGGCGCCGTACCGTACATTGTTCAGAAAGTCAATGTTCCGCTGTATGCCACGAAACTGACCATGGGTCTGATCGAGCATAAGCTGGAGGAACGGGGACTCCTGAAAACAACACGCAGAAAGGTGATCCGGCCGGGACAGACCATTACACTTGGAGATTTCAGGGTTGAGTTTATCAAGACTAATCACAGTATTCAGGATGCCGTGGCGCTGGCGATCTATTCGCCTGCCGGAACGATTGTCCATACCGGGGACTTTAAGGTAGACTACACACCGGTTTTCGGAGATGCCATCGACCTGCAGCGCTTTGCGGAGATCGGCCGAAAGGGTGTACTCGCCCTCATGTGCGATTCCACAAATGCAGAACGGCCGGGGTTTACCGCTTCGGAGCGTACGGTTGGCCGCACCTTTGAAAATATATTTGCGGAGCATATCAATAACCGGATCATCATTGCCACTTTTGCATCCAATGTTGACCGTGTGCAGCAGATCATAAATACCGCCTGCAAATACGGCCGCAAGGTTGTTGTTGAGGGGCGCAGCATGGTGACGGTAATTTCCACGGCCGTTTCGCTGGGGTATCTGCAGCTGCCGGACAATACGCTCATCAGCATCGAGGAGATGAATAATTATCCGGACAACAAGCTGGTACTCGTTACGACGGGAAGCCAGGGAGAATCGATGGCAGCACTGTCCCGCATGGCGGCGAACATGCACAAGAAGGTTGTGATCAAGCCGAACGACATTGTCATCTTCAGTTCACATCCGATCCCGGGTAACGAGAAGGCAGTTTCCAAAGTTATCAACGAACTGTCCAAGAAGGGAGCCGAGGTGATCTTTCAGGATGTCCATGTGTCCGGGCATGCCTGCCAGGAAGAAATCAAGCTGATCTATACACTGGTTCACCCGAAATATGCCATTCCGGTTCACGGCGAGTACCGTCATCTGATTGCACAGGCAAGACTGGCTGAGAATCTGGGCTACGACAAGAAGAATATTTTCATCCTGACCAGCGGCGATATCCTGGAATTGAATGAGGATTCGGCACAGGTGATCGGACATGCGCAGACCGGCGGCATTCTGGTGGATGGACTGGGAGTCGGCGATGTGGGCAACATCGTCCTTCGCGACCGTCAGCATCTGGCGGAGCACGGTATCCTGATTGTGGTGATCACGATGGGAAGATATTCCAACGAAGTTCTTGCAGGGCCGGATATTGTCTCCCGCGGTTTCGTCTACATGAAGGAATCGGAGGATCTGATTGATGAAGCCCGGGACGTTGTTCGTGAATCACTGGATGACTGTATCGGCCGGAACATCACGGACTGGAACAAAATCAAGAATAATGTTCGCGATAATCTGAGCGAATTCCTCTGGAAGAGAACCAGAAGGAGCCCGATGATTTTGCCGATCATTATGGAAGTGGATGAATAATAATGACAGAAGTCGAAAAATGCGCAGAAGAGCTTGCCCGCTCTATTGAGAAAAGCCCGGAGCGGCAGCGGCTGGAAGAGGCAAAAAAGCGCATTGATGGAAATGAGGAGCTGCGAAACCAGATTGATAATTTCAGAAGGGATTCCTATCTGAGCCAGAACACAACGAATTATCAGAATGAGCTGGAGGTAATGCAGAACCTGTTCAATGAACATCAGAAGGTTCATATGAACAGGGACGCGGCCGAATATCTGGATGCGGAGCTGTCTTACTGCCGCATGCTGCAGAAAATTTGTCTGCGGATACTGGCGATTTCGGATCTGCAGCTGGATAATCTGGAAGATGCAATTAAGGTAAGTGAATGATGGCAGGGAAATGATGGAAGAAGAACGTCTGAAGGTTTTTCTGCATTCGCTGGACAGCCCCAACGCGCCATACCTGAATAAAATAGAAAAGGAAGCCAGGAGGGACAAGGTCCCGATTATCCGGCAGGATATGCAGAGCTTCCTTCAGGTATTTCTGGAACTGAAAAAGCCCGGCCGCATCCTGGAAGTAGGGACGGCGACGGGCTTTTCTGCTTTGCTGATGGCAAGCTATACTCCCGCGCAATGCCGGATTACAACCATAGAAAAATATGATAAGCGGATTGTCGAGGCGAGAAAAAACTTTGCTTCCTGTCCCGGCGGGGAACGTATTACGCTGCTGGAAGGGGATGCGGAGGAAATTCTGAAGCAGCTTGGGGGCACCTATGATTTTGTTTTCATGGATGCAGCCAAGGGGCAGTATATTCATTTCCTGCCGGATATTCTCCGGCTGCTTCCGGAGGGCGGAGTCCTGATTTCGGATAATGTCCTGCAGGAGGGAGATATTCTGGAATCACATTATGCCGTCGAGCGCCGGAATCGGACCATCTATAAGCGTATGCGCGATTACCTTTATACGCTGAAACATCATCCGGATCTGATTACCAGCGTACTTCCGGTCGGGGACGGTGCGGCGGTGTCTGTAAAAGCCGCCGGCCGCGGCATCCGGACGGCAGGAACAGAAGAAGACACAAATCCGGAGCAGGGAAGACAGGTGCCGGCTTCGCCGGAATATATGGACAGATAAGGGATGAATAATAAAAGAATGAGAAAGACAGAATTGCTGATTCCGGCGGGGAGTCTGGAAGTATTGAAGACAGCCGTCATTTTTGGAGCGGATGCTGTTTACATCGGCGGAGAGGCATTTTCACTGCGTGCAAAGGCGCGGAATTTTTCCGTGGAGGATATGCGGGAAGGCATCCGCTTCGCTCATGAATACGGGGCAAAAGTGTACGTAACAGCCAATATTCTGGCGCATAATGCGGATCTTGATGAGGCTGAAAAATACTTTGAGACACTGAAGGAATTGAAACCGGACGGACTGCTGATTTCCGATCCGGGCATTTACCGCATTGCCATGAAGGTGTGTCCGGAAATCGACCGGCATATCAGCACACAGGCGAATAATGTAAACTACGGAACTTTCCTGTTCTGGCATGATCTGGGGGCAAAGCGCGTGGTCTGCGGACGGGAGCTTTCACTGAAAGAAATCCGGGAAATCCGGGAGCATATTCCGGACGATATGGAAATCGAAGCCTTTGTGCATGGAGCCATGTGCATTTCTTACTCCGGGCGCTGCCTGCTGAGCAATTTTCTTGCCGGAAGGGACGCAAACCGCGGAGAATGTACGCACCCGTGCCGCTGGCAGTATTCACTGATGGAGGAGACCAGACCGGGGCAGTATATGCCGGTTTATGAAAACGAGCGAGGCACCTTCATTTTCAATTCGAAGGACCTTTGCATGATCGAACATATTCCGGATCTGCTGGATGCCGGTGTTGACAGCCTGAAGGTGGAAGGCAGGATGAAGAATGCGCTTTACGTGGCTACCGTTGCCAGAACCTACCGCCACGCGCTCGATGATTACGCGCAGTCTGCAGAAAAATATAAGCAGAACATGGCCTGGTACAGGGAACAGATTGCGGATTGTACATTCCGACCGTTTACAACCGGATTTTTCTATGGGAAACCGGGGTCGGACGCTCAGATATACGATAGCAACACCTACGGGCGCAATGCCGTTTATCTTGGAATTGCGGATCTTCAAAAGACCCCGGAGGGGGAGGAACTTTGCACCATTGAGCAGAAGAACAAGTTCTGTGTCGGAGACGTGATTGAGATTATGAAACCGGACGGGCGGAATGTTCCGTCGAGGGTGCTGGGTATGATGGATGAAGAAGGAAACCCGATGACCAGCGCACCGCATCCCCTGCAGAAGCTTTTTCTCCGGCTGTCGGAAAAGCCGGACCGCTACGACATTCTGCGGATGCCGGAGAAACCGAAGGAATCATGACGGTTTACATCTGTGAGTTTCCACCGGATTTGAAAGCGGATTACCGGCTGGAACATGAATGCGCTATACGGATGCTGCGCGCTATCTACGGACCGGATTTTATTCTGCGTAAGGCTGCGTCAGGGAAACCGCTTCCTTCACTTTTTTCCGGCAGTGCTCCTGGATCCGAATCCTTTTTCAGTATCAGCCACTGTAAGAAAGCCGTGGCAGTTGCAACGGACAGAGATAATAACGGTGTGGACATGGAGCGCCGTTTCCCATGGAAAGAATCTCTGGCCCGGAGAATGTGCG
>ONLK01000023.1 GCA_900318615.1 uncultured Eubacteriales bacterium | reverse complement strand
GAACCTTTTCCTTAATTACCGCCCATATTGCTGAAAAGTCAGCGCAGGGACGTATCGTCATAATCCGCATCCGGGAATTCCAGCCGGATGAAGGCCAGTGCTTCCGAAGACAGCGGAACCGTGGGGTTCCAGACCAGCCGGACCTGCGGGCTGAGCGATATGGATTCCAATTTTCGGATGACCAGCCCCGGATCTTTATTCATTACCGCCGAAGTGAAGGGGGCAATGGCGATTCCGATCCCCGCGCTGGCCCAGCTCAGTGAAGACTGTATCTCACCGTTTTCACAGATGATATGGGGATTAAAGTTATGCTTGCGGCAGATGTTCAAAAGCATATCCCGGTAACGCTGATGGGTAACCAGAGGTTTTCCCCGCAGTTCCTCCAGGGGAAGAGACGCCAGCTGTCCCCCCTCAAAATAGTAGTCAAAGAACTGCGGCTGAGCTATAGCGACGAAATAATCCTTCTCATCGGGCTTGAGTACCGGGTCGCGGATGGGCAGGGAGCGGAAACTGGATATATTAAACGGCTCCCGCACAAAGCCGAGTTCTATATTCCCGTCTGTCAGATCACGCAGTACCGTATCGGTTCTGCCTTCCCGAACCTGGAAACTCACATAGGGATAATCGCGGCAAAAGCGGGAAATCATGGCGGGCAGAAGGCGGTTATTGACAGATCCTATGCTTCCGATCCGGAGGGTATACTCCTTGTTTTGAGCTGACAGCCGGATATCGTGCGTGGTTTCATCCAGCAATGCCAGAATTGCTTCTGTGCGCTCCTTAAGCAGCGCGCCTTCCCGCGTGATTTCCAGTCCCCGGTTTGTCCGGGTAAAAAGGGAAGCTCCCAGCTCTTCCTCCAGCATTTTCAGCTGCAAACTTAGCGGAGGCTGAGAGATATTCAAAACCTGAGCTGCCTTCGTAACACTTCCCAGACGGGCAATCTCTAAAAAATACTCCAATTGTTTTAAGGTCATTGTACATTCATCTCCATATGTTGATAGTTATAAACAATAAGCATAGTTATGCATATATAAAATATATATCAGAATAGCAAGCCATAATGAAGAATGTATTTGAAATATTTGTAAAAATAGCCTATTTTTAATGTAATGCAAGCAAATTATTTATCAATTATAGATAATAAACAATGTCGCTAATACATTATAACGCATAAATACTTTAATAAATTAAGGCCATATATACAAAGAATAAATAAAATAAATGAAATATATTAATTTAGTATGTTTTATCAGTATTCCCTCATGTTTTTCGACGTTAATCGTTGTATGAATTATTCATTGGGGTAAAAAACAAAAAAAATTAACGTATGAATCCTGCCAGCATGAATTTCATCCGCAGCGGCAGGACAGGGCCTTGCTCCGGAATATTAATTTTATCAGGAATGAGATATTTTTTCTATTCGCTTTGATGAAATTATTTTTGTTTTCATATCACACTGACAGGGGTGCGGGTGTGATGAAAAATATATCTGTTTTCAGATGATAAAAACTCAACCATTATTTCGTGATTTCGCTATGCGAACACAAACACAAGTGAAACGAGGGAGGAAATAGTATGGCTAAACAAGAGAACAGACAGGAAACGGCTGGCAGCAAAACCTACTTCCAGCAGCAGAACATCGAGTTCTCCTTTGACCGCATTGCGATTAAAGGGCTCGGCGGAATGGCGCATGGTCTGTTTGCATCACTGCTCATCGGCACTATTATCAGAACCATTGGCACCTTCATTCCCGGTGCGGTCGGAGCATTCCTGCTGGAAGTTGCCGGTTACACCTCACAGGTCCAGGGTGCAGCCATGGCCCTGGCGATCGGTTATTCCATGGGATGTCCGCCCTATGTACTCTATTCTCTGGCGACCGTCGGTCTTGCAGCAAATGCCCTTGGCGGCGGCGGCGGACCTCTGGCAGTTTATTTTATTTCACTGATAGCAATCTTCTTTGGAAAGCTGGTCTCCAAGCGCACCCCGGTTGACCTGATTGTCACCCCGACAGTAACGATCCTTTCCGGAGTATTGCTGGCAAAGTTTCTGGCTCCGCCGATCGGCGAAATCGCCGTTCTGCTGGGCGATGTAATCATGTGGGCTACCAATCAGCAGCCATTCCTGATGGGCATTCTGGTTTCCGTTATTATCGGTATTGTGCTTACGCTTCCGATCAGCTCGGCAGCGATCTGCGCCGCACTTGGTCTTGTAGGACTTGCCGGCGGAGCTGCGGTTGCGGGCTGCTGTGCACAGATGGTTGGCTTTGCGGTCTGCTCTTATCGGGAAAACAAAGCGAACGGCCTGGCATCCATTGGTATCGGCACCTCGATGCTGCTGGTTCCCAATCTTCTGAGAAAACCGATTCTCTGGCTTCCGCCAACGATCGCCGCAGCGATCACCGGACCGATTGCCACCTGCATATTCAAACTCCACATGAACGGGGCTCCCATTTCTTCCGGTATGGGCACCTGCGGTCTGGTAGGACCGATCGGTGTGGTTACCGGCTGGCTGACACCTGGTGAAAAAGCAGTGGAACACGGGCTGACCGCCATCACACCCGGCGCAATGGACTGGCTCGGACTTATTCTGATCTGCTTTGTGCTTCCTGCCGTTCTCTCATGGGTAATCTCAGAGTTCATGCGGAAGAAGGGCTGGATTCAATTTGGTGATTACAAGCTGGTGGGATAATCCGGGTATGCTTCCGGCGGAACAGAAATGAACCGATTTAGGAACACATGAAAAAAGCATAAATCAAATTACGGAACTGTTCCCTGTTATGGGATCATTCACTTTTGAAAAAGGAGGCTTTGACTATGGAAACAACACTTATCAAAAACATCGGCATGATCCTCAGCGGTGATATTAACGCTCCAGTCCTTGAGGGCGATACCATCGTAGTGCAGGACGGCAAAATTGCGGCCGTCGGCGGATCGGAAGTGGCAGACGGCGTTCAGGCGGACAAGGTAATTGATGCTGCAGGCGCCAGTGTTGCCCCCGGTCTCTTTGACTCCCATGTCCATACGACCATCGGCGATTACGCCAACCGTCAGTTTGCCAGCAAATTTATTGAAGGAGAGTTGCACGGCGGTGTTACGACGATTATCTCCGCGGGCGAGTGCCACATACCCGGAAGGCCGAAGGATCCGGCAGGCGCCAAGGCTCTGGCTATTCTGGCTCACAAATCCTTTGAGAATCTTCGTCCGGCAGGTGTAAAGGTACACGGCGGAAGCGTCATTCTTGAGAAGGGCATGACAGAGCAGGACTTCATTGACATGAAGGAACAGGGCGTTTGGACGGTAGGTGAAATCGGACTCGGAAGCGTGAAGGAACCTGCCGATGCCGCTCCAATGGTAGAGTGGGCGCATAAATATGGTTTTAAGGTGCAGATGCACACCGGAGGCACATCAATCCCAGGGTCTTCTACGGTTACCGCTGAACAGGTCATGGCAACCAAACCCGATGTGATCTCCCACATTAACGGCGGCCCTACGGCAGTTCCGCTTCACGAGGTGGACAAGCTGATGGACGAGACCACGTTTGCGATGGAAATTGTTCAGTGCGGCAATCCCAAAGTTACAGACTATGTAGCCCGCCGCGCTACCCAGAAAGGGCAGCTGGGACGAATTATCTTCGGCAATGACGCTCCTTCGGGAACCGGCATTATTCCGCTGGGAATTTTGCGCAACATCTGCCAGGTATCCTCCGTTTCCAACGTACCCGGAGAGGTTGCTCTGTGCATGGCTACCGGCAATACCGCGAAGGTATACGGCCTGAACACCGGTATGGTGGAAGTGGGCCGCGAGGCTGATCTGGTATTTATGGACGCTCCGATGGGCTCGGTAGCGAATACTGCTGTTGAGGCTTTTGAGTGCGGAGACATCCCGGGAATCAGCATTGTTATGATCGACGGACAGGTTAAGGTTACCAAGAGCCGCAATACGCCGCCGTGCAAACGCGCTGCAAAACTCATCTGATACAAGCAAAAGTCAGGATCCGTCTCCGCCGGAAAGGCTGAGACGGAACCGGTCAGGAGGTGAATTCACTGTGATGATTGTCAATCGGGAAGCCTGCAGAGGCTGTACCCTTTGTGAAAAAAATTGTCCTCTGGACGCAGTTCATGTCATTGAGCGCAAGGCAGTGGTCAGCGAAGAAAAGTGCGCTGAGTGTGGTATCTGTACCCGTGTATGCCGGTTTGGAGCTATTGAGCGCCCCCAACAATCACTGGCGCAAAGCGTTGTCTGTTCTTCCTGCCCTGTTCAGTGCCACGTACCGGTGGGGCACACAGGCGCCTGCAAACGCTATACAAATGAAAATGGCAAGCTGGTGCGCAACCGTAAGCTGGTTATGGAAAATAAGATGGCAACCCATCCCGATTCCAGGCTGAACACTCCGATCATTACAGCCGTTGGCGCGGGTACCAATTATCCATGTATCCGGCCGGCTCCTTATATTGTCTCTGACGTGAGAGACGGCGTTGAGGTCGTTACTGTAGTGACCGAGGCTCCCCTGAGCTATTCCGGTGTTACAGTCAAGCTGGATACCAATACCTACATTGGCGAAGAGGGCGATCCGGTCTACCGTGACGGTAAAGTAGTCGGTATGGTCAACACGGAGGAATATGGTTCCAAGATGATCGCAGTGGGCGGTGCCAATAAGCTGACCGGTCCCGACGGTTTCACGGTAGCCAGAACCATCGTGGAACTGGCGAACGGTGAAGCGGTTGAGCTCTCTGTGAATAAGAAAATCAGGATTCTGGTGAAGGCAGGAGAGGCACCGGTTATCAATGGGGTGAAAGAGGAAAAAATGCGTATCGGCTGCGGAAGCGCCACCGTTGGCCTTTTTGCCCGCAAGATGAAGGATGCCGTGGACGAGGTTATTGTAATTGATCACCATGTGGTGGGACTTTTCACGGAACACCTTGCCGGTGCCGAGGTCGGCATGGAGTGGAGCGGAGTCGTTCCGAATGCTAAGAAATCCTCCCGGGGCCGTTACTTTGGAGAACATGGCACCGGAATCGGCGGCACTACCATTGCTACGCCAAGAGACGCGATCAAGAGTGTGGATATGTCACGGGCCAGAGCCGGTATGCAGATTCTGGTCGTAAACACGACCGGTGAGATCCGTGCCCTCTTTGAGGTTCTTCCGGACGGCGATGTAAAAGAAATCCCGATGACACCGAAGGCCACCGCGCTGGCAGACGATATCAGGGACAACTGTGAATCTTCACTGGCGTCTGTCATGTATGTGGGTGGAACCGGCGGCAGTGCCCGCGGCGGTGTCTGCACCAAACCTCTGGCCATTACCCGCGCTGTTCATGACGGCAAGGCTGTTCTGACAGTGGGCGGCGCGCCGGCCTATGTTCTGCCCGGCGGCGGAATTAATTTCATTGTAGATGCCGGCAAGGTAGTAGATCATGCCTTCACATGGGTTCCCACCCCGGCTACGGTAGCTCCCGTGGAATACACGATGAAGCGCTCGGATTACGAGGCCATTGGCGGACATATGGACTGTATTCGTCCTGTGGAAGAACTGCGCGAAGAAACCGGCGAGTGATTCTATGGAAGAAAAGGAATATGTGCAGCAGTTAAGGGATGGAAGGGTATTCTTTGATTACGGACCTGTTTCCATGGTTGTATCTGCTCTAAGGGGCGGCAGGCCGGACACGGCACTGTGCCGTTCTGCTTTTTCGGTCATAGAGCGATGTCTGTGTGAGCTTAGCCCCCAGCTTGAGATGCTGCGGCGTTATCCGCCCGAGGTGGAGACAGACCGGCTGTCCGGTGCAGCTCTCATTATGGCACAGGCCGTGCTGGACGCCGCTGATCCGTGGCTTACCCCCATGGCGGCCGTAGCCGGTACTCTTTCAGATGCGGTGGCTGACTATTTGTGGGATCAGGGCGCTGAAAAAGTCATTGTCAATAACGGCGGCGACATTGCGCTCCGGCTGGCACCCGGACAGCGTTTAGGTCTGGGGGTCCGGTACGATCTGAGCCGGGATAGCATAGACCGGGTGATCCATCTGGATCGTGATACAAAGGTGGGCGGAGTAGCCACCAGCGGTCTGGGCGGACGCAGCCTGACGACGGGAATCGCCAGCGGTGTAACCGTTTTTGCCTCGCGATGTGCTATGGCCGACGCCCTGGCTACTTTACTGGCGGACCGTTCTTACCTGGAACTGCCCGCGGTTCATACCCGGCCGGCAGAGGAGATCGATCCGGACACGGATATTGCCGGACAGAAGGTAGTCGTAAAGGTAGACCCGCTGACGAGGGAGCAAAGGCGGAAGGCACTGGCTCAAATTCTGGATGAGGCACAGCGCCAGTATTGCCGGGGACATTTAATTGCATGTATCGCCACGGTTCAGGGGGAGAGTGCCAGCTTTGACCCTGCGGACATTTTGAAGTCTTAAACTGTTTTGAAGTCTTAAACTTAATACAACTTGATTAATAAAACTTGAACTTAATAATCTTAAATTCATTTTCAATTTCAAAAAAGGAGTGATTTTCATGAAAGAGCCAAAAATCCGTAAAATCGTAACGAACCTGGAAGAGGTATTCTACGAGGGCGGCGCCGATATGCCTGTTGAGAATGGAGATAAAAAGTCAGTCAGAACGGTTTCCGTTGCTGCTGTCATCAAAAATCCGTATGCCGGCAAATGGCAGGAGGATCTGAGTGAACTGACAGAGTACGGCGAGTATCTGGGGGATCTGCTGGCTCGTAAGGGAGCGGAGATCCTGGGAGCTGAAAACGTAGAGACCTATGGCAAGGGATGTATCGTCGGCGTAGACGGCGAACTGGAGCATTCCTCTGCTATGCTGCATCCGAAGGCAGGTAAGCCGATCCGTGCAGCCATCGGCGGCGGCAAGTCGATCATTCCGTCCAACGAGAAGGTTGCAGGGGTGGGAGCAGCGCTGGACATCTCCCTGCATTATAAAGATGCTGCTTTTGTACGTACTCATTACGGCTCCTTTGAAGTCCGCATTCCGGATGCTCCCAGGGCAGATGAGATCGTTATGGCTGTGGTACTGGCTGACGGCGGACGTCCTCATGCTACTGTGAACGGTGCCGGACGTATCGGCGGTCTGCAGAAGTCTGAGGCTAAGTGCGAGGACGGCCTTCGTTAATCACGAAGTATCTGCCGGAACGGAGGGGTCTTCCCGGGCTGTACTTTAAGGGCACCGGCAGGAGATCCCTTCCTTCTTATAAATCAGGTTCAGATCCCCATGCGGGGACAAAAAAACGAAACTGCCGTGACAACGAACAGACTGGAATGGAGTGAATTGTATGATGAAAATCGGATTTATCGGCCTGGGCGCTATGGGCAGGCCGATGGCTTTCAACCTTCTTGCAGCCGGCTTTGAAGTATTTGCATTTGACTTATCGGAGGCTGCTGTCAAAGAAACGGAAGCAAAAGGTGCCAGGGGCTGTGCGACAGCCGGGGAACTGGCTTCTAAGGCGGAGGCAATCATCTGCTCACTGCCCAACGCTAAAATCGTAGAGAGTGTTATGACCGGCAAGGGCGGTGTTTTTGAGAACTGCCATGAAGGTACCATTATTATCGACATGAGTTCCGTCTCTCCCAACAGCACCCGGGCTATGGCTAAAAAGGCAGCACAGTACGGTGTCCGTTATCTGGACGCGCCGGTCAGCGGCGGTGTTTCCGGAGCAGCTGCCGGAACGCTGACCATTATGGCAGGTGCTGATGACGAAACCTTTGCCCTGGTAAAGCCCATATTTGATGTTCTTGGAAAGAAAATTTACCACATCGGCGAGGTGGGCGGCGGCGACGCCATCAAGATGGTTAACAACCTGCTTCTGGGCTGCAACATGGCGGCACTGGCAGAGGCTCTTACGCTGGGTGTCCGGTGCGGCTTGTCCGTAGAGACCATGAAGGAAGTTATTTCTGTCAGCTCGGGACGCAGCTATGCTCTGGATGCCAAATTGGAAAAATTCATCATGGCCGACCAGTTTACAGGCGGCTTTGCCGTGGATCTCCAGTACAAGGATCTGGGGCTGGCACTGGAAGCTTCCCGGGATGAGAAAGTGCCTTTGCCCATGACCGCAGCAGCTATGCAGATCTATGAAGCAGCGCGTGCCAGAGGCCAGGGCCGGGAGGACATGTCTTCGGTTGTCAAGGTCTGGGAAGATCTTACCGGTGCAAAAGTTCGTGGCACTGGTCAATAAGGAAGAAATCCCCTTTTGAAAGTTTTGAAAGGAGTAAAAGCGATGAAACCATTTACCTATCATGCTCCCGTCACCGTGGCTGAGGCAGCAGCCCTGCTGGACCGATATCAGGACAGCGTAGCCGTTGTGGCAGGCGGCACCGATGTGGTCATTGAACTAAATGAAAAACAAAAAACTCCCGCACATGTTGTTGATATCAGCAAACTGAAGGAGCTTCGCTACGTGAAGGAAGAGGATGGCATGGTAAAACTGGGAGCGCTCAATACCTTCACAGAGCTGGAAAATAACCCTTACATACAGGAGAAGCTGCCTGCATTGATTGAGACTGTCAGCCATGTCGGCTCTCCTCAGATACGGAATCTGGGCACGATTGGCGGCAACGTTGTGAACGCTTCTGTTGCCGGCGATTCACCTACCGTTTTTCTGGCCTATGGTGCACAGGTTGTGCTGCAAAGCGTTCAGGGGGAACGCGTTATGACACTGGAGGACTTCAATAAAGGTCCCGGCAACTGTCAGATTCGTCCGAACGAGCTTTTGACGGAAATCCGTTTCCCCGCTCTTACGGCCGATGAGGCTGTCGGCTATTTTAAAATCGGCAAGCGCAAGTCTCTGGCGATCGTGGTGTTAGCCGTGAGTATGTATATCCGGCGCACCGCCGACAATCATGTGGAGGATTGCCGGGTGATTCTGGGGGCGGTAAGCAAACATCCGATGCGTGTGCCGGCTCTGGAGCAGCAGATCAGAGGGCTGGAGCTGACGGAAGAATCACTGTATGAAACCCTGCCCCTGTTTACGGATGCTGTTCAGGCTGCGATTCCCACCCGTGCCTCCGTGGTTTACAAGCGGGAGGGCGTCCGGGGTGCAGCGCGGCGGTGCTTTGACCAGATTCTGCTTCAGCTTGGTGAGGCATAAGACGAGGAGGTATGAGGTATGGAAAAGATTACGATAACATTTAACCTTAACGGTTCAGAGGTTACCGCCCAGACTTCCCCCAATAAGCGTCTTGTGGATTTCCTGCGCGAAGATATGGGCATGCTTAGTGTCAAGGAAGGCTGCGGCGAGGGAGAGTGCGGTGCCTGCACCGTTATCTATAACGGCAATGCGGTGACCTCCTGTCTGATGCTTGCCGGTCAGGTGAATGGCGGAAGTGTCATCACACTGGAGGGCGTTTCCAGGAACGGCGAACTTAACTACATCCAAAAAGCCTTTGCGGAGGCGGGAGCTGTGCAGTGCGGCTACTGCACGCCCGGCATGATTCTTGCCGCCAAGGCACTTCTTGATAAGAATCCTAACGCCACCAACGATGAAATCAAACGGGCTATGTCCGGAAACCTGTGCCGCTGCACCGGTTATGCCAAGATACTGAAAGCCGTGGAAATGGCCCGGGACACGAAGGGAGACGCTGCTTTATGAAGATGGAAAAGGATTTTGCGGTACTTGGAAAAAGTGTTGTCAAAAAGGACACTATGGAAAAAGTGCTGGGTACGGCCCGCTTTGCCGCTGATCTGAAAATGCCCGGTATGCTCTATGGCGGGGTATTGAGAAGCACCATCACCTCCGGTTACGTGAAGGCTCTGGACGCATCGGCTGCGCTGGCGATGGAGGGGGTTGTCTGTGTCCTGACGTATAAGGATATTCCCGGCAAAAACCGCATCGGCATTATCATCAAGGATGAACCTATCCTGGTGGACGATAAAATCCGCCGCTACGGCGATGCCATTGCCGTGGTTGCCGCCGAGTCGCCGGACATTCTGGAGGACGCTCTGAACGCTATCCGGGTTGAGTATGAGGAAATTGAACCTGTTCTCAGTATGGAGCGCGCCGCTCAGAGCGACTCGCCCAAAGTGCACGGGGACACCAATGTACATCAGGTCCGGCATTTGGAGCACGGCAATGTGGACGAAGCCTTTGCCAGGTGTGATGTTATCATTGAAAATGACTATGAGACGCCTGCGCTGTCCCATATGTTTATTGAACCGGACGCCGGTCTTGCCGTCTATGAAAATGGCATAATGACCGTATACAGTTCCACCCAGAATCCCCACTATGACAGAGGCGAGATTGCAGCTATGCTGAATTTCCCGAACAACCGCGTTACCTCTGTGCAGGCTGCAACCGGAGGTGGATTCGGAGGCAAGCTGGACATTTCCGTACAGTGCCACGCGGCACTTCTGGCCTACCATACCGGCCGGCCGGTCAGGATTGTGCGCAGCCGGAGAGAATCCACCATGGTTTCCTCCAAACGCCATGCCATGAAGATGCATTATAAGACAGGCGCCACGAAGGATGGCAAAATTCTGGCGGTACAGGCCACACTTTTAAGTGATACCGGTGCGTATGCCTCCTATGGTCCCGCTGTCATCACCCGTGCGGCGGTACATGCCGCCGGTCCTTACGAAATACCCAATGTCCGGGTGGACGCTACCTTCTATTACACCAACAATCCGATGGCAGGTGCCTTTCGCGGTTTTGGCGTACCTCAGGTGGCTGTTGCCCACGAGGGCCAGATGAACGCGCTGGCCAGGGCATTAAATATGGATCCCATCGAAATCCGCCTGCTGAATGCGCATCGTCCCGGATCTGTGACTTCAACCGGACAGGTTCTGGGGGATGACGTCAGCTTCATACAGTGTCTGGAACAGGCTCGTGCCAAGGCCAGAGAAGTTCTTCCGCCCTGCATTCCCTCTGCACCCAATAAGCGCCGCGGACGCGGCTACGGCTGCATGTACTACGGGGTGGGCAATACCGGACTTCCCAATCCGGCCGGTGCTTTTCTGGAGGTTTTGCCGGATGCAAGCGTGAACCTGATGGTGGGCTGTGCTGACATCGGACAGGGGTCGACCTCTGCCATGGCACAGATCGCCGCTGAAGAGCTGGGACTTGAATACGAGGATATCCGGGTTACCTTCGCCAATACGCAGGTAACGCCGGAGGGCGGAGCTACCTCTGCCAGCCGTCAGACCTTTATTTCGGGCAGTGCCACCATGCTGGCAGCCCGTATGGCGAAAAAAACACTGGCCGAGGTTGCGGCAGCCTTTTTGAAGGTGCCGGAGAAGGATCTGGTATTTCGTCACAGGGAGGTTTACTCCGCGTCTGATCCCGGTGTCAGGATGACGTACAGGGAACTGATGGGAGAGATGAAGCGCCTGGGCAGGCTGGCCCTTGGGTGCGGGTCCTACAATCCGAAAACCACCGGACTTAATCCGGCGGACATGTCCGGAGTTCCTTTTGAGGTTTATTCCTATGCTGCCACAATCGTAGATCTGGAGGTGGATGTGGAGACCGGACTTGTGGATGTCCTTAATGTCATATCCGCCCACGATGTAGGCACTGCCGTAAATCGTCAGGCGGTGGAAGGACAGATCGAGGGCGGTGTCGTCATGGGTACGGGCTTTGCGCTGCTTGAGAAAATTGAAACGAAAAACGGCAGAATCACCAACCCGGTTTTTTCCAAGTATCTGCTGGCTACCTCCATGGATGCTCCCAACATCTATCCGATCGTGGTGGAAGGCTCCGGAACAGCTGGCCCCTTCGGTGCCAAAGGCGTAGGAGAGCCGGCCCTGATCCCGACCATTCCGGCTACAGCGGATGCAGTGGAAGATGCATTGCACATCCACTTTGGAAGACTGCCGATTCAGCATATTGACATTATGAGGGAGCTTTATCGCAAATAACACACCCCAACGCATACTGCCGCTGGGAAATGGAGCAGAGGGAGAGCTATGAACTGTATTGAAAAATATCTGGCAAAAGCCGCAGGCGCAGCCGAAGTTATGCCGGGACAGGATATCTCCTGCCGCGTCAGCTATGTTGCGGCGCATGACGTGACGGCGCCCATCGCCATTAATATGTTTCGGCAGATAGGAGTGAAGCAGGTGTTTGATCCGGATCGGGTTATCCTGATTGTGGATCACATCTATCCCGCCGCCAGTGAAAAGGCTCGCAACAGCGTCTGGACAATGCAGGATTTTGCCTCAGAATTTGGCGTTCACCTCTATCACCGGGGCGAGGGCGTCATCCATCAGCTCATGTATGAAAAACATCGGGCAAAGCCTGGCGAGCTGATAGCTATTGCCGATTCACATACCGGCACCTGCGGCGGATACGGCGCCATCGGTATCGGAGTCGGATCGACGGAGCTGGCTGCGGCCATGGCAACCGGCCGGCTGGATCTGGAGGTCCCGGAGGTGGTGCAGATTTATCTCACCGGCAAACGTCCCGGCAATGTGTTCGGCAAAGACCTTATCCTGTATCTGGGAAGTTTGTTCGGAACGGATTATCTTGTTGACAGGGCATTGCTTTTTACCGGCCCCGGCATTGAGGATTTTTCTGTTGCCGAGCGTATGACCGTATGCAACATGGGGGTCGAACTGGGAGCGATGATTACCCTCTTCGGTTCCGCAGCAAAAGAGCCGGATACCGCAGAAGTTCGTGAAATTCAGCTTTCCGCTCTGGAGCCTCAGATTGCCTGTCCGTTTTCCCCTGCCAATGTAGTTCCCGTGCGAAAGGTGGCTGGGACTGCGGTGACGCAGGTTGTCATCGGTTCCTGTACAAACGGACGCATCAATGACATGGAGCAGGTGGCAAAGGCGTTTGCCGGGAAACATGTTCACCCCAATGTGAATACACTGGTTATTCCGGCCTCCAAAGAGATATTGAACGAGATGGAAGAAAAGGGCTGGTGCAGGCTGATCCGGGACGCCGGTGCAACAATCCTCAACCCCGGCTGCGGTCCCTGCTTTGGTGCCCATGAGGGGCTGGTCAGTGCAAGGGACACGGTGGTCGCCACCACCAACCGCAACTTTCCGGGACGCATGGGCAGCATGAAGGCCAATATCTATCTTGCCTCTCCGGCGACAGCGGCAGCTTCGGCACTTCATGGCGTGATTACCGTACCGGAGGAGGAAAAGTGATATGGATGTAATTAAAGGAAAAATCATCGTCCTCGGGGATGACATTGATACGGATCAGATTCTTCCCGGTTACGCCATGGCGGAACCGTATGATCAGCTGGGCAATTTTGCCATGGCCGGGCTCGCGGGGCTTGATTTTAAATCCGTTTATGAACCGGGCAGTATCCTTGTGGCGGGACGCAACTTCGGCTGCGGCTCTTCCCGGGAACAGGCGCCCATCGCACTAAAGCAGCTGGGCGTGTCTTTAATCATTGCCAAAGGATTTGCACGGATCTTTCGCCGCAATTCCATCAACATCGGTCTTCCCGTCTGGACAGCCGATCTGGCCGGGCAGGTAAAGACCGGTGACCGGGCGGAAATTGATCTGGAACATGGAACGGTGAAGGTGAATAACACAGAACTGAAATATGCGCCCATGGCAGAAACTGTTCGCAAAACATTGGAATATGGAGGGTTAATACCTCGTGTTCGCGCCGAACTGGGCATTGAGTGAGGGCAGATATGCAGGAAAAAACAAAAAAAATAATTCAGGAAGATATTGAAGCCATTCGTGCCTACGCTGACTGCTTCAGCGTAGAAATGCCTGATCTGGATGAGAATGGCGAGGTCGTGGGCCTTCCCGCCCCCTATCCCCGTGAGGTTGCGGGTGTTGTTCGAAGCGGCTACCGCATCCATGATCTGGCCCTGAAGGCCAGAAAGAGGGGATGGCCGGTGCAGAACCCCATTCTGGGCCGCAACACAGCGGAAGAGACCCTGAAAGAATCCCAAAAAATGTATGAATTTGCGGAAAAGCTTGACGAGACCTTGTTTCATTTTGTTCACAGCGAGGCGACCCGTCACATTGATCCGCTGAAAGGCCGGGAGCTTATTGAACAATCGCGCGGCAAAGGCGGAATCACTCCCGGAGGAGAGCGTGAGTTTATTCAGATGGGCGGCGGTGCGAAACATCCGGTGCGCATCAATGCCACCGGCGACACCCCTCATCTGTCCATCTTAAACGCGCTGATTGCCGGTTTTGACGGCACAGACATCGGACCCGTCATTCACGTCCACTTTGGCGGCCGCGGCATTCATGACTATAAAACCAAGGTCGTCAATGGTTATAAAGCCCTTCAGATCTGCGCAGAGAACAATATTTATGTGCAGCTCGATTCCCATAAACATCTCAACAATATAGGCGGTACCGACGGCATGGCGCTGGCCATGTGTCTGCTGGCGGAGGGACTTGCCATCCATGCGGGCCTTCCGCGCGAGCTGTCCGCCATCCAGATGAACATTGCCGGTATCAACATCTTTGCGGATCTGGCTTTGATGCGTGCCTTCCGGGAAACCCTGTGGAGTGACGGTCTGATTGTAGTGCCTGAAACATTCCAGAATCCTCCGGGAGACCTGATTGCGGAGGCGGCTCACTTTGCCCGCATGGCCATCAACGCCAAACTGGGCGGCGCAGACTTCTACCGTCCGAAGGCAGCGGAATCGGTAGGCATTCCTACGGGCGATTCCATGGGCAGAGCCATCTGGGGAACGGAGAATGTATTTACCAATACGTATGCAGTGGATATTGAGGACAGTCAGATCACGGCGCGTAAAGCAGAGATTTTGGATGAAGCCATGGCCGTGCTGGAAGCTGTACTCCACCTGGAACCGCACAGTCTGTCTCCCAGGGATCTGACCCCTGCGTTCTGGATGCAGTGGACCGATTTCCAGCTCATCGACCTTATCGTCGAGGGCGGCAAGAGCGGCATGATGGATTGTCCCCGTGCCGGCGGATGGGATTTGAAACGCTTTGTAAAGACACACCGGGATGTGGATGGAATCAAACGATATGTCCCCGGATATACTCCGCTCGGAATTGATCCTTCCCGCGTCGCTGTCACCAAAGAAGATGTTCATGTGGAGCCGGACCGCGCCCCCACCCGGGCAGAAAAAATCGTGCTGGCTACCGTGGGTGCCGATGCCCATGTGAATGGGATCAATATCATTCGTGAAACTTTTCAGAATGCAGGTTATGATGTGGTGTTCCTGCGGGGCATGAATCTGCCCGAGACAGTGGCCGAGGTAGCTGCCGAAGCCAATGCCGATGCCATCGGCGTCAGCAATCTGCTGGGGCTGGGCGGAACGTTGTTCCCCCGCGTGGAAGAGCGGCTGAAGGAGCTTGGCCTGCGTGACAAAATGGTGGTATGGGCAGGCGGACGTATTGCCGAAAAAGAAGAAGAACATCAGTTTTACGAGGAAAAAATTAAAAAGGAAGGCGTTAAATTCCTCGGTGTAGACGCCTTTTTCGGTCCCGATTCAACACCGGAGCAGTGCCTGGAAACGATTACCAGGTTAATCGAAGAAAAAAAGGCCGGAAAGAAATAACGAAGCGATAGCGTCATTTGAGAATGAGAACTGGAGGTTTTATGCCATGGGAGATCAGAAGCGAATTCCCCTCGTCATCATGCGGGGCGGTACCAGTAAGGGAATATATATCAAGGAGAACGACCTGCCTGAGAATCCGAAAGAGCGCGATGACCTGATCCTGCGTATTTTCGGAAGTCCGGATGTGCGGCAGATCGACGGTCTGGCGGGCGCCGATCCGCTCACCAGCAAGCTGGCCATCATCGGTCCCTCTTCCCGGCCGGATGCGGATGTGGAATATACCTTTGCCCAGGTTTCTATCCATGAGCGGCTGGTAGATTATAACGGCAACTGCGGCAACATCTCTTCCGGCGTGGGTCCCTTTGCCATTGATGAGTCCCTTGTCAGGGCGGTGGAGCCTGTGACCAGAGTGCGCATTCATAATAAAAACACCGACAAAATGCTCTATGCGGAGGTTCAGGTCAGGGACGGCAAGGCGCGGGTCAAGGGCGACTGTGCCATCGCCGGCGTTCCCGGCACGGGTTCGCCTATCCTGATGGATTTTGCCTCTACGGCAGGTGCAGCCACCGGAAGTGTTCTTCCCACCGGAAATGTGGTTGACGTATTGGAAACGAGCAAAGGTCCTGTGGAGGTTTCAATCGTGGATGTAGCCAATCCCTGCGTATTCATCCGCGCACGGGATGTAAACATACGGGGAACAGAGACACCGGCTGAAATTGACGGGAATGCGGATCTGCTGGAATATCTGGAGGAAATTCGTTCGAAGTGCTGCGCCAAAATCGGTATGGCCAGCTCTCCGGAGGATGCTACCAGAAATTCTCCCGCCTTTCCTATGGTAGCAATGGTCAGTGAGGCGGCCGACTACGTGAATTTTACCAACGGCGATATCATTCACAAAGAGGATGTGGATTTTGTATCCCGCCTGATGTTTATGCAGGTGCTGCATAAAACCTATGCCGGCACCGCTACGGCGTGTACCGGGGCGGCTGCAAAAATCAGAGGAACGATTGTTAATCAGGTCATCCCGCACATTGATGAGATCGAAACCATCCGCATAGGTCATCCGGCCGGCGTGATACCGGTGGTCGCAGCCGTGGAAGGGACTGAGGTGAAAAAAGCTGCCCTGGTGCGCACGGCCCGCCGGCTGATGGAAGGCTATGCGCTGGTACCCGATGAGACATAACCGTAAAACAAAGGAGAGATGACGCATGCGTGCCAATGTGCTGGTCTATGATGTGGGCAGTACCTATACGAAAGCGGCGGCTTTCCGGCTGGAGAAAGGCAATTTCTACTTTTTGGGCCGGGGACAGTCGCAGACTACCCTGGATAATATCCGGGACGGAGTCAGCCGGGCGGAGGCGGAAATTACCGCCGGCGGAGTAGAATGGGACAAAAACCTGAGGCGCTATAGTTCCTGCAGTGCCGCAGGAGGACTTCGCATGGCGGCACTGGGATACATGCCGAGAGTAACGGCCAAGGCAGCCAAGGAGGTCGCAATGACCGCCGGCGCCCGGGTCATGCAGGTTATCTCCGCCGATGAGCCTTTGTCTTATCGTCGGGAGGTGCTGATGGAGATCAATCCCGATATCATTCTTCTATCCGGCGGCACAGACGGAGGGAATGAGGACTGTATCCTGGAGAACGTCGGGATGATCTGCGAGCTGCACAGCAAGGCAACGGTGATCGTAGCCTGCAATAAATATGCCCAGAGGGCGGCGGCGGAAGCCTTTGACCGGGAGGGTATAGATTATGTGCGGGTTCCGAACATCATGCCCACCATCCATGAGCTGAATATCAAGCCCGCCAGGGAAGCTATTCATGAGCAGTTTATCAAACAGATTACCAGAGCAAAAGGGCTTTTGGAATTCAGAGATACGCTGACCGACCAGACGGTAGTTCCTACACCGGGAGCCGTTCTTCTGGCCAGTGAGCTGTTAGCCAAAGGCACCTACGAACAGGATGGTGCGGGTTCTCTCATTGTGGTGGATATCGGCGGGGCAACGACCGATATCCACTCCGTACTGCCGGAATTGGAACGGCTCAGCATTGAGGAACGGGGCCTGGTCATCAACAATGAGAAACAGTTCTCCTATCGTACGGTAGAGGGAAACCTGGGCCTTCGGGTCAGTGCCACCGGTATACCGGAGACAGTCGGTCCCAACGCCATTATCCGGGCGATGGAGGAACCCTGCGCCGTAACAGCGCAGGAGGTACTTGATTTTGCCCGGCATCTGGAAGAACACCCCGATTATATTCCGCAGAATGGACGGGAACAGATGATGGAACGGGCTTTGGCCAGCCTGGCCATTCAAACGGCGCTGCGGCGCCATGCCGGACATTACGCGGAGGTTGAAGATCCGGTGATGGGGATTATGGCAGGAACTGCGGTAGGCCGTGATCTCAGGAATGTTGAACGCGTTGTCTGTATTGGCGGTATTTTTACCCATACGGATCCCGCGCTGGGCAAAGCGCTGGTACGCCGCTGCTTTGCAGATCCTGGAATTTCTCTGCTTCCCTTAAAAGAGCCGCAGATTATCCTGGATCGGAATTATCTGTTCTATGCCATGGGCGTACTGGGGAAGCACTATCCCGATGCGGCGCTACGTTTTTTGAAAAACTATGTGAGCGGGAAGGAATCGGCCGATTCAGTCCCTGAATAAATCATCAATAAGAATCAATGATAGGAGTGAAGATAACCATGAACGGACCACAGAGAATGAGGGAGCTTTTTGCTTCTAAAAAGACAATTGTTGCTCCAGGAGCTCACGACATGCTTACCGGCAAAATCATCGGCAAGCTGGGATTTGATGCCGTTTATATGACTGGATACGGCCAGTCTGCCAGCCATCTGGGCAGACCCGATGTGGGACTGATGACGATGAGCGAGATGGTGGCCCGTGCCGCTAATCTGGTGGAATGCTCCGGCCTTCCCGTCATTGCCGATGCGGATACCGGCTTTGGCAATGCAGTGAACGTCATGCGTACCGTCCGCGAATACGAAAAGGCAGGGGTGGCTGTCATTCAGCTGGAAGATCAGGTTATGCCCAAAAAATGCGGTCATATGATTGGCCGTGAAGTCATCTCCACGGAGGAGATGGTGGGCAAAATCAAGGCGGCTGTCGACACCCGTATAAATCCTGACTTTATGATTATGGCCCGCACCGATGCCCGCACCGTACTGGGGATCGATGCAGCTATCGAGCGTGCGCATGCCTACAAAGAGGCGGGTGCTGATATTATTTTCGTGGAGTCCCCGGAAAATGAGGCGGAGATGCGCCGTATCAACGAGGAACTGCCGGGTGTACTGACCCTCGCCAATATGGTGGAGGGAGGGCGTACCCCCATGTTCAAAAACGCAGAGCTGTCTGAATTTGGCTATAATCTGATCATCTATCCTACAGCTTCCGTCTATGTGACTACCAAAGCCATGGTTGATCTGTGGGAGGCGATGCGCCGGGATGATACAACCGCCACACTTCTGGATACCATGATTCCCTTTGAACAGTTTAATGAGATCGTCGGTCTGTCTGAGATCCGGGCAGTGGAAGCCAACTATGCCACCGGCCGCGTTGTAAAATAGTGCGATTTTTGTACTGTGCAGACATACCGCTGATGCGATGCGCTTTGGACGGGCGGCAGATGAAGATGGAGGACAAGCCTATGCCTGATATGAGAACAGAAATCAGGGAGAATCTTCCCCTGACGGTCGGCGAAATGATAAATATTGCCAAGAAGTATGATACCAGGGTTGTGGATGTGGTTTTAGCGGAGACGGAGCTTCGCACCGGCCTTTCCCGGGAAGATATCCTCACCGGGGTCATGAATGAATATGCCCACAACCTTGAGGCGGTGGACATCGGAGTGAAAAACGGAGAGAGCATTCTGCTGGGAACGGTGGCTTCGCAGCTGGCAGCGCAGGAAACTCCCAGGTGCTTTGAAGATTCTTTTCTGGATGATGCTTTGCTCTACACACTGGGCGCACAGGTGGGCAACCACTGTATCGGTTTGCGGCCCTGTGCCGGCACCGGTGATTCCTGCCCCTACTCCGGCTTTATCAAAGCTATGATGGTTCACGGCTATGATGACAGGACCGTTGCCGAAACAGCGGCTCTTATTCTAAAAATAGGCAGCCTGTTTCGTGTGGGAAAAGTGACCACCGGGTGCAACATGGAAGGATTTGGAGCAGGCGCAGCATGTATAGCCGCGGCTACGGTTTCCATTGGTGGAGGAACTCCGGAGCAGATGGAAAAAGCAATGGTACTGGCTATGTCCCCCACGATCGGAGTTCCCTGTACACCCCGTGTACTGGTTCCGGCGCTGTGTACAACTCATGTGGGCGGCGCCATCCTGATGGGTATGTATGCCGGGCGCTTGTGCATGAAGGTGGATATGACGGTGAACGTTCCCTTTGACGTTATGCTGGCCATGGCTGCCCAGATTCATGTAGAATCGGGCAAGGCTCTGGTACCGGTCGTTGTGGAATACATGGAACCTTTCTTTAAGCGCAAGAAGGAAGTGGAATCTCTGGTAAGTCCGGAAGTCAGGGACGCAGAGGCAAAGAAGATCCAGGAAACCCTGGAAAAGGCCAGACAGAAGAGCAAACAGCTGGCCCAAGGCACCGAAAGTATTCTGCACACCCTTGGCGATGCCGTCGTCGGAGGAAGCAGCCAGGCGGTCGGAAGTCCCACCAATGCCGCCCGCATCTGCCATGAACTGGCCAGAGGAAAAATCAGGAAAATCCGTATTGAGCTTTATCCTGAGCTTTTTGCACGGCGCTCCATCAATGTCCCCGGCATCCTCATGGGAGCCGTGTATGGTGCTTCTACTTCGGATTATGAGATGTATGGCAAGGCAGTACAGATGGTGAAGAACGATGGAATCGAAGTGGAAATAGTGGAAGGTAAAGAACATGCGATCCAGAAAATTACCCTCTTCACCGATCAGATGACCTGTACCGTCGACACTCTGAACCGGGGCGGCGGACGGCTGGTGCTGCGGGATGCAAGCCCCTCTCTGGAAGAGGCTGCGGCGGCAGCCAGACGGCTGGGGATTGTTTTAGTTTAAGGAAGTGAACGTACTATGCTGCATTTACAGTCTGTTTTACCCGGTCTGCGCCCGGGTATCGCCCTGGACATCGGAACCCGCTTTGGGGAATTCGCAGGTTCATTGTCTGAAGTTATGCCGGAAGGCTCCCGTATCATCGCGATTGACCGTGATCCGGACGTGATCGCAAAAGCACGGGAAAAAACGTCTGACAGGCGTATTGAATTTCAGGTTGGCGATGCCTGTCATCTGGATTTTACGGATGAGAGTGTCGAAGTGGCGGCGATCTCCAATACGCTGCACCATCTGGAGAATTACGGCGCAGTGCTGGATGAAATGCTTCGCGTTCTGACCCCGGGCGGCCTGCTGTTAGTCAATGAAATGTTCCAGGATGGGCAGAATGCTGCTCAGCAGACGCATGTGCTTCAGCACACGCTGGAGGCTGAGCTGGATATGATTTCCGGCGGATATCAGCGGCCAACCTGGAAGCGCGCCGAACTTATTTCAATTTTGGACCGTCTTCCGCTTTCGGATGTGAACATTGTCGAAATGTATGAAGAGCCGGAGATGGATCAGAAGCTGGCGGCAAAAAATAAAAAGCTGACAGAACTGGTAGAGCAAAAAGCAGCTGGACATCCGCAGCTGAATGCTCTTCGTTCACAGGCAGAAGCAATTCAAAAGCGCTGTGCTCAGGTGGGAATACAGCGCTGCACGCAGCTGGTCTATTTCGGAAGAAAGTAAGCAGCAGGAAGATACAATAAAGGGTGATTCCGATAGCGAAATTGTCTGATGGACGTCCGGTCCGGAAGAAATCTGGCCTTTGATAACGAACGGACAGGTTCACGGGACGGTTTGAACAAACAGAACCGGTGGCACGGACTGCAGCAGGCAGTCCATTGCCATCGGTTCTGTTTTTCTCTGGCGCTGCAGCGGGCGTTTGCCGCTGCGCTTATCAGTATTAGCTATGCCCATCTTATCTGATTTATGGTATAGTAGAAAAGATGATTACATACAGGAGGGGGATGCCATGGGCTCTGAGGAGAAAGCTATTGTTTTCTGCCGCGGCGGCGGATGCACAGCCAAGCTGGGACCGCAGATTTTGAGCCGGGTTCTGGAAAAACTGCCGAAGGGAGTACCGGATCCGAACCTTTTGATCGGTTATGACAGCCATGATGATGCGGCTGTCTATAAGGTTACGGAGGAACTGGCGGTGGTGCAGACACTGGATTTTTTTCCTCCGATGGTGGAGGATCCGTACATATTCGGACAGATTGCGGCCGCCAACGCCATGAGTGATGTGTACGCGATGGGCGGTGATGTTAAGACGGCGCTGAATATCGTTTGCTTTCCGGAAAAGATGGATCTGAACATTCTCGGGAGGATCATGGAGGGCGGTGCACAGAAGGTTAAGGAGGCCGGCGCCGTGCTGGCCGGCGGCCATTCCATCATGGATGACAGCGTAAAATACGGACTGTCTGTCAACGGACTGGTAGATCCCAGGCATATGTTTGCCAACAATACCGCCAGGCCGGGCGACAAACTGATCCTGACGAAAAAACTGGGGGTAGGGCTGGTATGCACGGCGGAACGCGCAGGTCTTGCGTCGGATAACGCGATGCAGCAGGCTGTCCGGTCCATGACCACGCTGAACCGGTCCGCTTCTATGGTGTGCCGGCGCCATGATGTGCACGCATGTACCGATGTGACCGGTTTCAGCTTTCTCGGTCATCTTCATGAGATGCTGGACGGAAGACTTTCTGCCATTGTCTATGCGGACTGTGTACCCCGTATCCGGGAAGCGCTCGATTATGCCGACGATTTTATGATAACGGCGGCAGGACAGCGGAACCGGAATTATGTGGGAAGCAACGTCCGCTTTGACAGCATTTCCTTTGCCATGCAGGAACTTTTGTTTGATCCGCAAACGTCCGGAGGACTCCTGATTGCCGCTGCGGCGGACGATGCCGACGCCATCTGGACGGAGCTGTACGCGGAGCATCTGCCGGCAAGGATCGTAGGAGAGGTAACCGAAAAAAATGATCCGGAAATCCTGGTCGTGCGGTGAAAAATCACCTGTGCTGCATCCGGGATACATTCGGGAAGGGAAGACGGCTATGATTTACATGGATAATGCGGCGACTACATTTCCGAAACCGCCGGAGACGGAAGAAGCAATGCTGGAGGCCATTCATACGCTCGGAAATGCCGGGCGCGGAGCTCACAGCGCCTCCCTGTCTGCCTCAAGGCTGCTGTTCGAAACACGAGCGCAGCTGGCACAGCTGTTTCACGCGGAAGATCCGTCCTGTATCGCCTTCACTCAGAATACCACGCAGGGCTTAAATACAGCCATCGATGGCCTTTTTAAGCCGGGGGATCATGTCATTACGACTGCCTGTGAACATAATTCCGTTCTTCGTCCGCTGTATCGGATGCAGGCGAAGGGACTGGAAGTTACCATCCTGCCGGCGGACCGGAAGGGAAGAATTGATTATAATGAACTGGAAAAAGTCCTGCAGCCGAACACCAGGGCGGTGATCACAACCCACGCTTCCAATGTTACAGGGAATGTAACGGATCTGAAGAAAGTATCCGCTTTTACCCGGCGGCATAACCTTCTTTTCATTGTGGATGCGGCGCAGACGGCCGGTGTTCTGCCGATTGATGTGCAAAGAATGTATATCGATGTTCTGTGCTTCCCGGGTCACAAGGGGCTGTACGGCCCACAGGGAACCGGTGGCATTTATGTGAGAAGGGAACTCAGGGTCCGGCCGCTGATGGTCGGCGGAAGCGGAGTTCACAGCTTTGACCGGGAGCATCCCGGTGAAATGCCGACGGCGCTGGAAGCAGGAACCATGAACGGACACGGAATCGCCGGACTTTCCGGAGGTCTTGAATTCCTGAAAAAGACAGGGCTTGAAAATATCCGCTTGCACGAGGAGCATCTTGCCAGACGCTTTTATGAAAAGATCAGAAGAATACCCGGGGTAACCTTGTACGGCGATTTTTCTTCTTATGAAGATAAGAAGGAATGTAGGGACCGGGCGGAGAATCCGGGCAGAGTGGCTACGATAGCGCTGAACCTGGCGGACCTTTCTTCCGCCGAGGCGGCAGACCTTTTATCGGCAGATTATGGGATTGAGGTGCGCGCCGGCGCGCACTGCGCCCCGCTGATGCACGAAGCGCTCGGTACGAAAAAACGAGGGGCGGTCCGCTTCAGCTTTTCCTGGTTTACTACGGAAGAAGAAATTGATCTGGCGGCACAAGCCATCCAATCCATCGTAAGTGATGCCGGGTGAAGGTCTGAAGGGAACAGGATACAGGCGGACAAAATCCGTACAGACAACGATGAGAGCTAGAAAAGAATTTATGGTTATTACGTTTCATACAACGCACGATGCACTGGCGCTGGAGGAGCTGTGCCATACACGGCACCTCCCCGGCCGGCTTATCCCGGTTCCGGGGGAAATATCCGCCGGCTGCGGCCTTGCCTGGCGTATGCTGCCGGAAGAATATGAAACATATAAAGACAGCCTGACGGCAGCCGGCATCCCGTTTCAGGATGTACAGCCGGTCCGGATGTATGGATAAAGCATATAGATTGTATAATTTATATCTGCACCGAATGCAGAGGAAGGGGATCGAATGATTACAGTGGACGCACGGGGCGATGCATGCCCGATTCCGGTAGTGAAGACAAAAAATGCGGTGAAGGAACTGAAGGGAGCAGGCCAGGTGAGAACACTGGTCGACAATGAGATTGCCGTACAGAATCTGGCCAAGATGGCAGGACAAAAGGGCTGGGAAATTAAATCAGAAAAGAAGGATGAGAATACCTACGTTGTGGATATTACGGTATCGGAAGCCTCCGGCAATGAAACAGCGGGAGAAGAGAAGGATGCCTGTATTCCGGACAGAAGAAATGCCGGAACCGTCGTTGTGATTTCATCCGATCAGATGGGAAGCGGAAACGAGGAGCTCGGACGTGTTCTGATGAAGTCCTTCCTTTATGCGCTGACACAGCAGGATGAGCTGCCCCGGACTATTCTTTTTTATAATACCGGTGCAAAGCTTACCTGCGAGGGATCCGCCTCCCTGGAGGATATCCGGGACCTGGAGGCGCAGGGGGTTGAAATCCTAACCTGCGGAACCTGCCTTGATTTTCAGCATCTGAAGGAAAAGCTGGCAGCAGGCAGAATCAGCAATATGTATGAAATTGCAGAGAAGCAGCTTCAGGCCGGTCATGTTGTCCGTCCATGACAGACAGCGCAGCAGAAAATGTGAATCTAAGGAGGCAGTGTAAGGGGACCTGCAATGAAAAAGGATCATCTGATTATTGTCCGCGGAGGAGGGGATCTGGCGACAGGAACCATTTTCCGTCTTCATGCGGCAGGCTTTAAGGTTCTTGTGCTGGAAACGGAACATCCGGCAGCCATCCGCAGAACCGTATCCTTCTGCGAGGCTGTATACGAAGGAAAGGCGGCTGTGGAAGGCACGGAAGCAGTAAAAATAGAAGCGCTCTCCCGGATGGACACGGTGTTCGCTGAAGACAGAATTCCGGTACTCGTGGATCCGGAGGGGAAAGCGGTGGAGGCGGTAAAACCGGACGCCGTGGTCGATGCTATTCTTGCCAAGAAAAATCTGGGAACTACACGCCGGATGGCACCGCTTACCATTGCACTGGGGCCGGGTTTTACGGCAGGGAAAGACGTGGATGCAGTGATTGAAACGATGCGCGGTCACAATCTGGGCCGGATCATCCGGGAAGGCTGTGCACTCCCGGATACCGGCGTCCCCGGCATGATTGCCGGTCATGCCGCAGACCGTGTCATCCATGCACCGGCGGACGGGATTTTTCACAACATCAGCCGGATTGGCAGCCTGACCGAAAAAGGCCGGGAAATTGCCTGGGTGGAGAGCGTGAACGGACACGTTCCGGTCAATGCTTCCCTGACCGGAATCCTGCGCGGATTGCTTAGAGAAGGTTATCCTGTCACGAGAGGTTTCAAGATAGCGGATATTGATCCCCGCCTGGAACAGGTGAAGAATTGTTATACCATCTCCGATAAGGCCAGATGCATTGCCGGCAGCGTGCTGGAGGTAATCTGCGCACAGCTTTGTGAATGAAAAAATGTGAACTGCCGTGTTCTTCTTTTAAAAGAGCACGGCAGTTTATTTTTTTAAGCAGAAAGTGTACAAAACATACAAATATTAACAATAATATTGGATATAATAGACAATAAAATAATAAATACAACTAAAATAATTGGAGAAATGGTTCAAATTGTAGTTGAATATTTCCCTCCGGTGCGTTATGATGAGGATAAAGAAAAAAATTAAGCATGCTTGAAAAAAATTTAGTTTTTATCTTACTATCAAATTACGGAGGATGTAGTAATGAACACGGTTAATACTGCCGAAGCGGCAGAAAACAATGTATTATATGAATTCAAGGGCAAGGCGCCCGCACTGAAGGAACTGATTCCGCTGAGCCTTCAGCATGTTCTGGCGGCTGTCGTCGGCGTTGTAACGCCGGCGATCATTGTCGCGAATACCTGCGGATATGAGGGCAGCGACCGGACGATGATGATCCAGGCGGCGCTGATCATGACCGCGATCGCCACCCTTCTTCAGCTGTTTCCGCTGTTCGGCAGGATCGGAGCCGGGCTTCCGGTCATCATGGGAACAAGTTTTGCCTATGTACCGTCACTTGAATCGATCGGCGGACAGTTTGGCTTCGGGGCTATTCTGGGCGCGCAGATCGTCGGCGGATGTGTTGCCATTTTGTTTGGAATCTTTGTGAAATGGATTCGCAAACTGTTCCCGGATGTCGTTACCGGCACGGTTATCTTTACCATCGGTCTTTCTCTGTATCCGACCGCGATCCGGTATATGGCCGGCGGGGCCGGAAGTGATAACTTCGGAGGTGCAAGGAACTGGCTGGTTGCTGTTGTAACCTTTGTAACCGTATTCATTCTGAATAACTACACCAGAGGGATCTGGAAACAGGGCTCTCTTTTCTTTGGCATGGTCCTTGGCTACGTGGTGGCAGCCTGCATGGGAATGGTTGATTATTCCGGCATCCGGTCTGCCACTGCAATTGTGTCGGTGCCACAGGTCGGACACTTCCCGATACAGTTTGTTCCGGCCGCATGCGTTTCTCTGGGGGTTGTCTATGTTGTTAACTCGGTGCAGACCATCGGTGACCTGACCGCCACCACGATGGGCGGCATGGACCGCAAACCCACGGACCGGGAACTTTCCGGAGGTATTATTGCCCAGGGGTTTACGAGTATCCTGGGTGCCTTCATCGGCGGTCTTCCGACCGCTTCCTACAGCCAGAACGTAGGTATCGTTACTTTGAACAGGGTTGTGAACCGTGTGGTATTCAGCGTGGCCGGCGTTATTCTTCTGAT
>ONLK01000025.1 GCA_900318615.1 uncultured Eubacteriales bacterium | reverse complement strand
CGCGACAATTCCATGCACCGAGCTAAGGTCGCGCTGAAGTTTCGGGCAATGATTTTTTGTCTGACCGCGTCGGAGCGACAACCGAAAGCAAGGCGCGGTGAAAAACCGGGCAACGATTTTTTGTCCCGCCGCGCCGGAGTGACAACCGAAGCAAGAGCGCGTTGAAGTTTCGGTCAATGGATTTCAGTCCGGTCGCGTCGGAGCGACAACCGAAAGCAAGGCGCGGTGAAAAACCGGGCAACGCCCGGACTACTGCCGCGACAATTCCATGCACCGAGGTAAGGTCTCGTTGAAATTTCGGGCAATGAATTTCAGCCCGGCTGCGCCTAATTATTAAAGAAAGCCAGGGTAATTGAAAAATCAAAGCTAAATCTTAATGAAGCTGGTTTTGATTATTGAATAGCTGGCAAAATAAATAGGTGATGTAATATAATGCCTTCTGTGAGTTAAAATATTTGAAAATATATTTGCAGGAGGTTTGTGTATGAAGCATCCCATTATGGTAATTGAGACGGATCAGGCGGTTATCCGCGTGGAGCTGATGCCGGAGAGTGCGCCGGCAGCGGTTCAGAGTGTAATCGATATTGCAAAGAAAGGATTGTACGATAATCGGGAGATCCGCCGTATCGCACCGGGATTTGTGGTACAACCCTCGTTTACCGGTTTTGATGTGCCTGAGCTGAATAAGGAGATTCCAGGTGAATTTGCAGCGAACGGATTTGAGAACGGCGCCGTCATGAAGGAGAGGTCGGTGTGCATGGCCGGAGACGGAAAATCAACGGCCTCCTGTAGTGAATTTTTCTTCTGTCTGACAGATGAAACCGGCGCTCGTCTTCAGGGCAGATTTCCGGTAATCGGCACGGTCACAGCCGGATGGGAAGAAGTTAAACGTCTGGAAAAAGTGCCGGCTCACCGCTATTATCCGGAAGGATATGAAGATGTCGTTATTTATCTGCCAGACACGCCGGAACACATGAAAAAAGTATTCATTATCGAAAACAACTGAAATCGGAAATGCTCTTAATGAACGTAATTTCCGCAGAAACACAATTGCTGCAAAAGCTTAATTGCCGCAGAAACATAAAAAGTCCCCGACAGATTCATTACGGTCACTGTCGGGGACTAACAATCATCCTTATTCATTTTTCAGGCACCTACAACCTTTCGATTGGTATAAAAACAGCCCAGGTTATTTTCCTGATCAGAATTTACTATACATACGGGTTGAAAACATATCACCAAATACTCTGCACAAGCTGGCAAATTCTTTAAATAACTTCATAATAGCGCCTCCTTTTTTCTGACTTCTGTCGGAAGTTACTTCCTTGTTTCTGATAAAAGAATAGCACTGTTTTTTGCAAAATAAAAATACTTGTTAAATTAGTCACATCATATCTAATTAATATAGATCAGGCTATATCTATATCAAATCATCACTATTATTCATCATATATTAAAACTCTCCAATCACCGCACTGCATCAGCTTTGTGAAAAAAATGCGGCTATCCGCAAAAAAATCACGGATGATATTGCACGGAATATATGGATGGATATGTGACCTGAAGTAATTCCGGAATCCTGTCTTCCGACATCCTGGATCTCACCTGAAAACAGAGAAATATTTTTATAGATGTGATAGAATAATAACAACACCTGAAGTCACGGCTGCTATATGCTTGCGTGAAAATAGGGAAGTGACCTTAGGCGTAAAAGAACGAACAAGATAACGCGCACAGATAATACAGCCCAACGGAAGACAGGAGGTGATTCCCACTTGAGTTCTATGGAGATACCGGAGAAGGACCTTAACGAAAGCGGACATCCTGCAGAAAATGACGATAACACAAGCGGCAGAAAAAAAGGCAGCGGGATAATCAGCATCATCCTGCGCGGTGTTGCCCTGGCTATGGGTGTTTTAGTAATCACCCTGAGCTGGCTGGATAAGAAAAATGCAGATACTGCCATCCTAATGCTTGGAATCGGCCTGATGTGTCTGGCCATCGATAACATGCACCGGAAAGACAATGCATAGCCTCATGCATGCCATGCCGCAAATTGCTAACCTGACAAGTATTAATACAGCCGTAAATTACTGCCTTGACATGGAAGTATTCGTCTGGCATTAATTATTTAATCTGTCAGTACGTCAGAAAGCCTGACTGACTGGCTGCCAGGTCATCTTTACCCTACGACTTTATTATAGGAGGAGATACAAATCATGATAGAAGAAACACTGAGAAACAAAATTGCGGAGCAGGTAAGTGAGCTTATCAAAACCGGTCCGTGCTGCCCGGAATTAAAAGCCGAGGGCGCAAAGTGGCTGGAGGATGCTCCGTCAGAAGCCGGCGATCAGGCTCTGATCAAAGAACTCAGGGAGGACCTTTCCCCGATTGACGACACCATCGCTTTCTATGAATCCGATGCGGCTGCCGCTATTTTCGGAAGCCGCGAGGCTGCTGACCGGGCGATTGAGGCTGAAAAAAAGAGAAAAGCAGCCGGCGAAAAATACTGTGACTGCGCAGCCTGCACCATTACGGCCGCCATTCTGAAAGAGCTCGGCGAGCTGGCCTGACCCGGGCTGACGGCGAAGTGGATAGATTCTGAGTGAGAGCAAACTGAACTGATCCGGGCTGACGGTGAAACGGGCTGAGATGAATATCTTGCATAAAGGCATGCCATTTTCCCAGTTTCAATGGCCTGCACACTTCCGGACATGATATAAACGCAGGTATTTTCTACATGGACAAAAACGCCGGTACAATGAGAAGCATAAGGACCACCAGCAGCATCATGGTCATGGGAAAAAGCATCCGTGTACCGGCTTTTTCCCCTAGCCTTCGTGCCATTGCCCGGCGCTCTTCCATAGCTTCGGAAACTTCCCTTGCCAGCTCTTCCGGCAGGCCGCGGGATCCTTTTTTCAGATTCTGTGCAAGAATGGATCCGAGCTTGACATACTGCGGCAGCGCACATCTTCTTCCAAAATTCTGATAAGCGCTGCTCTCCCCGATGCCGCTGTCCATCTCGCGGCACGTTCGTGCAACCTCCACATATGCACTGCGCGGATGTTCCATCTGGGCAGATTGAGCCGCGATCTTCTGAAAAGTCCCCCGCAGTGTCAGACCGGCTCCCAGAAGCATGGACATTTTCCAAAGAAGCTGCGGATAATCCATGATCAGTTCCTGCTTTCTTTTCTCTGCGCTTTCATGCGTAGCTGCATCCATGCGCTCATACACCAGGAACGGAAGGATCACCAGCAGAATAAGAAAGAAGGCGCTCCAGGAAGGAGTATGGCGGTACCATGTAATCTTTTTCCCCCGCACCTTGTCCGGAAGTTTCAGGTACTCGTCCGTTGTGTTCTCCTCATCCGCTTTCCTTACCCCCTCCTCCACCTCTCTCCACAAATTTTCCTCGTCTGTGAAAAGCGGAGGCAGGACCCTGACTGCACATTCATAAATCCTCTGCTCCCCCTGACAGCTGAAGGTTGCCTTTATCTCCACCAGCTTTCCTCCCTCGTCCGGAATCTCCTCGATTTTCCCTTCTTCGGATAGGACGCCGTAGGGGATGGTCAGATATTCAACGGTCACGCGGCCGTCCTGCAGAGCCCTGGGAAATACCAGTTCCGAACGCACTTCATCCTCACTTGCATTTTCACCCAGCATTTTCCCTGCGAATTCCTGTTCCGCCTGTTCCAGAAAGGTATTTACCTCCTTTTTCGTATATTTTCGTTCTCCTACATGAACAGATATCTCCCTCTCTTCAGTCTCCCCTTTCACTTTTGCAAGCAGTTTGTCTGACGCAGCACTTTCCCCGTAATCCGGGCGTTTTATACGTCCCCCCTCCACCTTATCCGAACGCGTACGCAAAAATATGGCTGCCGGAATACAGATCATCGCGGTCAGAAGGATACACAGCAGAACAGAAGAGATTTTTTTTGTATAATAAGCACGCACCGATTCCGGCTTTCCCGCATGAAGCGCCGTTATTTCCTCCGTCAGCTTCGGATTCTTTTTATCTGGGCGCAGACAGTCGAAAATCTTTCCAGCCAGATAATTTAACATATTCCTTGATTTCAATTTCTTCACTTCAGTACCTCAGCCCTCCCGTTCATTTTGCCTTCCACACCGGATTTCCGGCTCATTTACTCATACTTCGATTGTCATAATCCTTTTCCCCCACAGAAAGGCCGCCGCATACAATATAAGTGCCGCGGTCATGACAAGAATTCCCAGTGAAGTTCCATACATACTACTGATCATTTCCGGTGAGGTCAGATGAACGTACCCGAGAATTCCAAGCGGCACAAGGCTCATAATGCGCTGTTCAAACTGCCGTCCGGTCAGAACCGTCTCAATCTCCATCATGGTTTCCTCTTTCCGCTCTATGCCCATAACCGTATTCCGGACAATAGAAATCATGTCGCCGCCTGTTCTTCGGGCGGCTGTAAATACCTCTCCAAAATCCCGGATTTCTTCCACCCCCGTCCTGCGGCCAAGATCCGCCAGCAGTGTCTCTAGCGGAACATTCAGCGACAGCTGTATCACAATTCTTGAGAATTCCTTCACAACGAAAGAATCTTCCGGATAAATCCGGCGCACTTCCCGGTATGCTTCCCGAAATGCATTTTCAGCTGCATACCCCGCCTGCAGAGAAGTGCTGACAAACTTCATTCCGGCCAGAAACTGTGTACTTATCGTTCGTTTTCTTTCACGGATCATATCCTTCTTTCTTTCCTTCAGAAAAAAGTAAAGGAGTGGATAAAGAATGAAAAAAGCCAGAAGGGAATGATAAAAAAGATAACTTACCAGCACACAAAGTATTGAGAAAAGAGAAATATTCAGAACAAGTTCTGAAGCAGTAAAGCGAAACTTGCTGTAATCCTCTGGCTCACCGGCACTTCTGTCACTCCTCTGGCTTCCATGCAACCCTCCCGTCCCCTGCCGGGCTCGAAGTTTAATTTTGTCCCGCTTACTGCGTTGACGATACTTCACAGTTCTCATTTTGTTCATGCCCTCTTTCCTGCCGGGCTCAGCTGTCCGACTCAGCTGCCCGACACGGTTATCTGATCAGCTGCCGGATTCTTCTGTCCGACTCAGCTTTCCGATCAGCTGCCGGATTCTTCTGTCCGACTCAGCTGTCCGATCAACTGCCGGTTCTTCTGTCCGGCTCAGCTGCCCGATTCAGCTGCACGATCATCTGTCCAGTGCACGATCATCTGTCCAGCTCAATTTTCCGACTCAGCTGTCCGACACGGTTATCCGTTCATCTGCCGGATTCAATTATCTGATGCCGGTAGCAGCAGTCCGGATCTTTCCAGTTTTCCGACATTTTTCAGTTCGCCTGTTTTGGCGAGATGGCCGTTGATTTTATTTCGGTCCCGGGTTGGAATTTCCTGGAATTCGAACAGCGGATGTGTTCTGATTTCACCGCTTGGAATGTCATATCCGTCAATCTCCAGTATTTCCAGAACACGGCGGCTTTTATCCCGCAGACGCCCCAGATGTACCATCAGATCAATTCCGGATGCAATCTGCCGGCGAATGGCGGAAATCGGAATTTCACTCATGCCGCACAGGACCATCATTTCGAGGCGGCTGAGCATATCTCTCGGGCTGTTGCCATGTCCGGTTGAAAGTCCGCCGTCATGGCCGGTGTTCAATGCCTGAAGCAGATCCACCGTCTCCGCGCCCCGAACTTCCCCGACGATGATGCGATCCGGCCGCATTCGAAGACTCGTGCGGATCAGATCCCGGATGGATACCTCATTTTCACCCTCCTCGTTCGCCCTGCGTGCCTCCAGCCGGACCAGATTTTTTACATGGTGAAGCTGCAGCTCTGCATTGTCTTCAATCGTAACCACGCGTTCATCTTCAGGGATATAGGCAGAAAGTGCATTCAGAAACGTGGTTTTTCCGCTCCCGGTTCCCCCGCTGATAAAGATGTTGTAGCGCGCCTCCACCATCATTTTCAGGAACTGTGCCGCCTCCGCTGTCAGACTGTTCCACTGAACCAGCTGCTGCATCAGGATCGGATGATCCGGGAAGCGGCGGATAGTGATAACAGGCCCGTCAATGGCCACCGGCGGCACAACCACATTAACCCGCGCACCATTTTTCAGTCTCGCATCGACAATCGGATCTGATTCATTCACGGTACGATTACAGCCGGAAGCAATTTTCAGTACGATGTCCTCCAGTTTCTCCCGGCTGTCAAAATTACGATTCCACTTTTCCAGATGTCCGTGACGTTCCAGAAAAATACCGTCCATACCATTGACCATAATTTCCGTCACACTGTCGTCATCAATCAATTCCTGGATTACGTCCAGCCGGCGGACACTGTTGAATAAAAATTTTCTCAGTTCACATCGGCTGGAAAGCGGAACGTAATATTGGGGGCAGGTATCCGAAATAAGAGTATCGATCAGCTGACCGATCTCCTCATCCGAAAATTCCATGCCGCCGTTCAGCCTCTCCATCAGAAGCTTCCGATATGTTTCGAATAACTGTCTGTCCAATAACTGATCATCCAAAATATGCCTTTCCCAACCCCGCGATGTTCAATTGATAAGCAGAAATCTTAAATCGATTAATATTGATATGTTCAAAGATTTGTTTGTGAACTGTTTTCATCAGGTGCTTTTATTGTAGCACCAAAGGAAAAAAAAGACTCCCCAAAGTTACGGAGAATCTTTTATCGTATTCCAACGATTTATTTCAGGTTACAACATTTACAAAAGATGAAAGACGTACCTGCCGGCAAAATTCAAGGTCCGTTATATCATGGGCTGTGATGAGAAGTGGTTTTGAACCCTGCCTGCGCCGGATGTACTCAATCGCTCTGCGCCGGTTCTCCCGGTCGAGACCCGCAAATGGCTCATCCATCACCAGAAGGTCAGACGGGACGGCAGCGGCACGGACAATGCAGACGCGCCGGCGCATTCCTCCGGACAGTTCCCGAACCGGTTTGTCCAGCGCTTCCGGCGGAAGCAGATTTTCCAGTTCCTCTCTCGCAAAAGCCGATGATATATGTTTGTTTACCATAGATACATTCACTATGGCGGAAAAATCGTCGCACAGCCGATCCTCCTGAAACACAACACCGGCATTCAGATAAGGATATTTATAATCTCCCAGCAGTCTGACCCGCCCCTGATCCGGCTTTTCAAGGCCCAGCAGAATCCGGGTCAACGTGGTCTTCCCCCTTCCGGAAGTACCGGTAATGACAAGTGAAGCACCGTCATCAATCGCAAGCGAAAAATGAGAAAGGACAGTCAGACTGCCATAGGACTTGCAGATATCTTCCAGTTCAATCGTCATAGTTTGTGCCTTCCTTCCCGCCCGTCTCAGCCGCTCCGGTGCCGTCCGTTCCGTTCGTCTCAGCCGCTCCGGTGCCGTCCGTTCCGTTCGTCTCAGCTGCTCCGGTGCCGTCCGTCCGGATCGGGAATTTTTTGCTTCTTTGCTTCCTTTTCGGGTCCGGCAGTTTCATGAATGCCATCACCAGCTTTTCGAGTCCGTACGAAAGCAGGATGATGACCGCCGTCCAGGCAAAAAGACCGGCTGTGTCGAGGTATATTTTCGACTGATACAGATGATTTCCTATGGAAAATCGCGGCTGGCCGATGACCTCCGCAGCAGCTCCGCTCTTCCAGCTAAGTCCGACAGCCAGCTGAACTGCACTCATCAAAAACGGATAGACATGAGGCACAAGAATATAGCGTATCTGCGCCCACACCGGAATACGGTAAACCTTCACCAGCTCTCTCATTTTCGTATCCACGCTGCAAAGTCCTTCCAGTACATTCATGTAAAGTATCGGAAAAACTACCAGGAGACTGATGAACAGGGACAAATTCCGGCTGCCGGCCCATATGAGGAGCAGAATGACAAAACTGGCCACCGGGATGGAACGGAGGATTCGAACAAAAGGTGAAAGGATATCCTGCATCAGCGGATGAAAATAGGAAATAAACGCCAGCAGAATGCCCATTGCTGCCCCGATCAGGAACCCGGCGCTGATTCGCAGCATGGAAAATCCGATGGATCTCCAGAATTCCGCCGTGCCCGCCAGCTGCACAAGTGTCTTTACAGTCTCCGCCGGACCGGCAAAAATGATATCGTTATGAATAATAAAAGCGGCTGCCTGCCACGTGAGCAGCCAGCCTGCAATAATCAAAATTTTCTTTTTCAATCTCTTATCCTGTCAGGATTATTCTCCTGTATAGTAAAGATCGTCTCCCGGAAGCGTGCCTCCTACCGACTTCGGATCTGCATCGTACAGTGTCTGAAGATATCCGGAAAGGGCTGTTTTCATCTCATCGCCGGTTATGCATACAATGTTGCATTCCGGAATTGCCTTTTGGGCAATCGGCTCCCTGGCAATAATCCCCTGCTCTACTACCAGCTTTGCGGTTGTGTCAACATCGCTGACAGCCGCTTCCGCACTCTTCGCATGTTCCTCCAGGAAGGTTTCAACCTTATCCGGATGTTTTTCCAGGAACGAATTCTGAACGATGGTGACACCGGTGATCAGACGGGAACCGTTATCTGACGTCTGATCCCATTCATCAGAAAGAGAAATAACTGTCTTCAGTGAATCGTTCTGCATTTCAGCGGCGGTTACAAACGGCTGCGGAAGAAGTGCAACACCGGTCGGATCATCTGCCAGGCGGGCTGCAATCTCTGTCGGGTCACTGTAGAACTCAAGCTCGCAATCGGTAACGCCGCTCTTATCCAGCAAATATTCAATTGCATATTCCGGAGTAGCCCCCTGCCCGGTCAGCATCAGTTTCTTTCCTGACAGATCGTCAATCGTCGATACATCATCACTGCCTGTTACAATGTAAAGAACGCCCAGCGTGTTCAAATCAATTACGGAAACACCGCCCTGCATTTTGTTGTAAAGAACAGCCGCCATATTGGACGGGAGCATGGCAATATCATAATCACCGCGGGTAAATGCAGCCGGAATCTCGTCCGGGCTTGGGGCCATCGTAAACTCATAATCCTGCGCGGAGGTGCCGTTCTTATCTTCCTCCATCAGATTTACCAGACCGATGGTGGTCGGTCCTTTTAAGGATACAACACGGACAGCATCCGGATTTACGGTTGTTCCTTCCGTTGTACTCTCAGCGCCTTCCGCAACGGCCTCCGAAGAAGCTTCGGTTGCTGTCTCTGCAAATGCGTTCATGCCGGCGCATGACAATACAATTGACAGGGATACAGCACCTGCCATCCATTTCTTGAATAATTCACCAGTTCTTTTTCCGTACATAGGAATTTCTCCTCCAATCCTGTTTTTGTTTTCCGTAAGGCTTGTATACTCCTTTGCCCCGTCAGGCAGAGAACATATAGTGTCTATACTTATTGTTTCTATACTTAATAAGTGTAATACCTTTTTCTATGATTGTCAAAGAAATACCCAGGCTTTCTCCATGCATTATTCCTTGTCTTAGGAACGCTTTTTACGCTTTTTTGATTATTTTTCCATGTCAGGCATTCCCGTCCGTTTCACTTCTCTTCCGTAAGCATTTTCCTCACATAGGCACCGTAGGAATTTCGCACCAGGGACATGGGAAAATCATCCGCCATCTGCTCCTTCCATTCCGGCAGGTGCAGATAGCGGATATTTTCCGCCACTCCTTCCGCTCTGAAATCGCTCAGAGCCCGGCGAAACTGCCTGATCTTGGCTTTGGAAACCGCATCGTCCAGATACGGAATGTACACCCGGCTGCAGCAGCCCATGATCTTAAAGACATCATCCGTCTGACTTCCCATATCCAATATCACTTTCCGGTAACCTCCGATCCTCATACATTCTGAAATAGCCTTTTCCCACTCTTCTTCCGATACATTGCGCATATCCAGTTCGCCCCGCACCGGCATGATATAATCCAGATCCTTAAAGCTCTGAACGATCTGGCTGAAGCGGAAAAAATTCTGATCCGGCCGGGTGCGGATGGCATAGATCAGATCGCTGATATCCCCACCCTTCCACACCGCCGGGTTTATCTTCATAAGATCGTAAAACCCATGCCAGTTTTCCATGTTCAGATACAGTGTTTTTTCCTGCTCCGCCAGCATCAGGCCAAGTGTCAGGCAGAAGCTGGTTTTTCCGCATCGCCCTACGGGAGAATAAACGCCGACCAGACCGGGGGTTATAATGCCCGCGGCAGCTGCCGGGGCTTTTCTCTGACTGCCGCAAAGTTCAAGGATGTCTTCCATAATCTCCCTCACACTCTGATACTGCGTAATGCACGGGGGATTCCGGGTCAGATCGGTCTCATCTTCTGTAAGGAGAATCAGACGGATACCCGGATTCGGAAACATATCCTCCCTTTCCGGATCGTACATATCTTCCTCCATTAGAATAACATCGGTCTTCCCGCTGGTTAACGAATCTTTCAGCAGACGCTCATCTGTGTAAGCCGCTGCATTCCATGGATAGTCCTTATTTCTGTTAATATCACCCGCCAGTCTCTGCGCATAGGATCCCTGCCGGCTTAAGATAGCCAGTATTTTCTTTTTCATCCGAATATCCTCCTCGAAATAAAGATGCAGGCAGCCGACCGGACCGGGCTCATAAATCCTCCTCGCATAACTGTCATGCCGGATCCGCCCGCGTCGCTCACGCAATATCTGCCGGACTGATCCGCCCGCACCGCTCACGCAGTTACTGCCGGACTGATCCGCCCGCGTCGCTCACGCAATAGCTGCCGGACGGATCCAACCGCGCCGCTCACGCAATAGCTGCCGGATTGATCCGCCCGCACCGCTCACGCAATAGCTGCCGGACGGATCCGCCCGCACCGGTTCGTTCACCGGATATCATCTGCAACCAGCGGTCACAAGGCAGAGAGCATACGCCAGCACGATCGGAATTGAGAAGCTAAAGGTTCCTTCCTCAAAACTGTCCGTGATATAAGCTTTTCTTTTTCCTGTGCGCATGTATTCTCTAACCCAGGCTGAAAGATACCGAAAACGTTTGATAAGATTTTTCTTCCGAAATAGCTGAAATACAGAAAAAATTCCTCCGATCAGAATAGAAATTATAATGCATTGAAAAATCAGAACAGGTCCGAGATATGAACCGAAGACGCAGTACAATTTGATATCCCCGGCGCCGATCATATGAAAGTAATACAAAATGAACAGCAACAGCAGCGGTTCCGCTGCTCCTGCCAGAAAGGAAAGCAAAAGTTTCCAGGATGGTCCGCCGAAACAGGTACTTCCACTTCCACTCAGCACGGTTCCGGCAAGGGAACCCAGCAGCCCTGTCTTCAGCAGAGAATTCGGTATTCTCCGATACCGAAGATCCCGGATTGCCGCAACTGTTCCGATGAGCAGGAGAAAGAGTCCCTGTATTTGCTTCAAAAACTTACCCCCTTCCGAATAGGCTGCACACCTGCGCAATGCAAATGGTAAGAGAAAAGCGTCCATATGCACCTGCAGGAAGGCATGACTGATTTACATCCTTTTGCCCTGGCATGACTGATTTGCATCCTTTTGCCCCTGGCATGACTGATTTACATCCTTTTACCCTGGCATGACTGATTTGCATCCTTTTGCCCTGGCATGACTGATTTGCATCCTTTTGCCCTGGCATGACTGGTTTACATCCTTTTATCCCTGGCATCATCATTATAACATCCGGACACAAAAAGAACTCCCCAAACCTCCGGGAGTCCTTTTGTTAAAAGCCTACGGCTATCAATTTGTTACAACATTCAGGGTTTTGAAATATTCGTTTCTTCTGCATCGCCGGTCTTTGCCGGATTATTCGTTTTTTCTGTCTCACCGGTCTTCGCCGGATCATTCGTTTTTACTGTCTCGCCGGTCTTCGCCGGATTATTCGTTTTTTCTGTCTCACCGGTCTTCGCCGAAGCATTTGTTTTTACTGCTTCGCCGGCAGATTTTTTTCCGTTTTTCTCGATGATTCCGACGGCTTTCAGAACATCGTCTGCACTATGCACCGGAACAATCTTCAGCTGTGCTTTCACCTCATCCGGAACATCGTCCAGATCCTGAACATTTTCATCCGGTATGAAGACCTGTTTGATTCCGGCACGCACCGCAGCCATCAGCTTTTCCGGCAGACCGCCGATGGGCAGGACAAGTCCGCGCAGCGACACTTCGCCGGTCATGGCGAATTCCGGATTGACTGCCTTACCGGTTACCAGAGAGGAAAGAGCCGTCGTCAGTGTGATGCCTGCGGAAGGCCCGTCCTTTGGAACCGCTCCTTCCGGAACGTGAACATGAAGATCATTTTTTTCGAACAGCTCCGCCTTCTCCGGAAATTTCGATTTCACCAGCGTAATTGCTATCTGAACAGATTCCTTCATAACATCGCCCAGCTGGCCGGTGATGATCGTTTTTCCCGTTCCTTTCGTCATCATGGTTTCGATGAACAGGATTTCACCCCCTGCACTGGTCCAGGCCAGGCCGGTCACAATGCCCGGATTTTTCTGTTCAAGCACATGATCGTGCCGGATTGGATGCATATCCAGAAATTCCCGCAGTTTCTTCGGCGAAACCGAGATGGATTTCTGGTCACCGCGCACCAGCTTTACCGCTGCCACACGGCAAAGCGTATCCATCTGCTTTTTCAGCCCGCGCACGCCGGCCTCCATGGTATAATCGGAAATGATCGAGCGGATGGCATCATCGCTTATCTTCAGCTGGCTCTTTTTGATTCCGGCGTTCTCCATTGCCTTCGGTATCAGATGGCGTTTCGCGATCTGGAACTTTTCACTGGCTGTATACCCCGGAAATTCAATGACTTCCATACGATTTAAAAGAGGCTCCGGAATAGTGTCCAGCGTATTAGCCGTGCATACAAACAGTACGTTGGAAAGATCGTACGGAACATTCATGTAATGATCCGTGAAGGTATCATTCTGCTCCGGATCCAGCACTTCCAGCAGCGCGCTGCCCGGATCACCGCTGTAATCGTGGGAAAGCTTATCAATCTCATCCAGCACCATAACCGGATTAGGAACTCCGCTTCGCTTGATGCCTTCCATGATGCGGCCCGGCATCGCTCCAATGTATGTACGGCGGTGTCCGCGAATTTCCGCTTCGTCGCGCGCGCCGCCCAGACTGACGCGGACATATTTCCGGTCCAGCGCCCTGGCAATGCTTTGCCCGATGGAAGTTTTGCCGGTACCCGGCGCACCTACAAACAAAAGAATAGAGCCGGCCTGTTTCTTGTTCAGATCCATGACCGCGATCTGCTGCAGGATACGGTTTTTCACTTTTTTCAGGCCATAGTGATCTTCATCCAGAATCTGTGCAGCTTTTTTCAGATCAATCGGCTTCATCGCCTCTGTCTTCCAGGAAAGGCCAGTCACGAAATCAAGATAATCGTACAGCATCCCGTACTCATTTGAGTTCTGTCCCTCCTGCTTCATGCGGTTCAGGACCTTACGGGCTTCTTTCGCGGCTGTCTCATTCATGCCGGACTCATCGATCAGCTTTTCGAATTTGCGCACATCTGAAATATTTTCCGGATGCATTTCATCCAGCTCATTCTGCAGATATTCAATTTGCTTGCGGATAGCATCCTCGCGGTATATTTTTTCATTTGTCTCCGCCTGAGCGCTCTCTGCCTCGCTGGATACCGCGGTCACCTCGAGGAATTCATAGATCGCCTTCTGCATCAGCACAATCCGCTCACTTTCACGGTCGCAGGCCATGATCTGATATTTTTCCTCATTCGTGATCGTCAGCTGAGCGGACAGCGTGGAGACAATCTCGCCCACGCTCTTCCACTGCATGATGTAGGCACGTGCCATGACGCCCCATTGATTATCCGCCGTATATTTCAGGAAAGCGGACTTCATCTCATTCAGATATTTTTCACGCTCGTCATCCGTCAGATCCAGAATTTCCGGACGTTCTTCCGTATCAAAGGTGATGTTATCTTTATCCACCTGAAGATTCTTAACATTGAACCGGTGCGAGGCTTTTATGCCGACATCCCCATCTTTATTGATGGTGTCGATCGTTGCGCATATGCCGATCGGATAAAAATCATCCGCCGTCATATCTTCGCGCTTTTTATCTTCCTTCAGCATGAGAAAATAAAGCTCTTCTCCGGTCGCAGGCTCACGCCCGGCCAGGTCGTTAAAATAATCCTTCTGAAAGAAAATATTGACACCGGCGATAATAACTATATTGTAAAAAGGTATGGCAATCATTCTATACTCCTTTGTGTTGCTAGCACTCAATCATATTGAGTGCCAGTTCTGGGATTATTATATCACTCTGCCTTTAATCGTCAATACCCTGATGGATCGATGGATCTCATTATCTTCTATCCAAAATTTCAAAATTTATCCGGACATCTTACCCGGCAGCCTCACTGGTCAGCCTTTATTTCTCCGTTACTTTTCTTTCTTCCAGGATCGTTTCTACCACACGGACAGCCTCATAAACCATGCTGTCACAGTGTTCTTTCTTCGGCCTGCCTGTTTTGGCGTTCGCAGCCAGAAGTTCGCGGCATTCAATCATCTGATGGGTTTCGGCGAAATGCTTCCAGTACCGGGAAATTGCCGCAGAATCATTGATTCCGAGCAGTCCCAGCGCCATCAATCCCCCGGTAATGGCCCCGCACACGGAGCCAATTTTCATTCCGGAACCAAAATTCGCGGTAATTGCATTCGCCTGCTCCGCAGTCAGCCCCGCCTCCTCCGCGAATGGAATCAGAACCGACTGTGCACAATTATAATGAACATCCGGATCCTCCCGAAGTTCCCTTGCTCTATCTAAATACCTGCTCATAGTATAATTCTCCTCTCAATATCCGTTATTAGCCGCGGCACGCGTTCAACCACTGCCCAAAATCCCCGCCGCTGCATTTTCTGTCACCTGCCAGAGTTTCTTTCATCTGCCGCACTTTCTGTCAGGTTCTCCACCTGCTCCAGCCATATAGCGGCGCTTGCGTCACTTGGCATGCGCAGGTCTCCGCGCGGGCTTACCGCTACGGACCCGACCTTCGGGCCGTCCGGCAGGCAGGAACGCTTAAACTGCTGACTGAAGAAACGGCGATAGAAGTTTTTCAGCCACTTGAGAATAGTTTCACTGTCATACTTTCCGGCAAAAGCCAGTCTGGCGATCCGGTAGATCTTTTCCGGTTCATAATTTGCGCGCAGTACATAATATAAGAAGAAATCGTGCAGCTCATACGGTCCGACAATCTCCTCCGTCTTCTGCGCAATCTGTCCCTCCTCCGGCGGCAGAAGCTCCGGGCTCACCGGAGTTGCCAGCACATCCAGCAATATGGCGGAAAGCTGCTCATCCCCGCAGGTATCCGCATAGTAGCGGACCAGATGACGCACCAGCGTCTTCGGCACCGAGGCGTTGACGGCATACATAGACATATGGTCGCCGTTGTACGTAGCCCAGCCAAGCGCCAGCTCGGACAGGTCACCGGTGCCAATCACCAGAGCGCTGCGCTGATTGGCAAGATCCATAAGAATCTGTGTACGCTCGCGCGCCTGGCAATTCTCATAGGTAACATCGTGTTTTTCCGGATCATGACCAATATCCCGAAAATGGATATTGACAGCGTTGACGATGCTGACTTCCTTCAGCGTCCCGCCGATGCACTGAACCAGCGTGCAGGCATTTTCGTAGGTGCGGCCGGTCGTCCCAAACCCCGGCATGGTCACACACAGAATGCTGCTGTGCGGCAAATCTAAGATATCGAAAGCCCGAGCCGTAACCAGCAGCGCCAGTGTCGAGTCAAGACCTCCCGAGATGCCGATGACCGCACTCTTTCCGTGCACATGTTTCAGCCTCCTGGCAAGTCCGTACGCCTGAATATTCAGAATCTCCTCACAGCGCTGCTCCCGCATTTTCCGGTCAGACGGTACAAACGGCTGCGGATCAAAATAACGATCCAGCCAGGTCTGTTCCACTTTCAAGTCAAACGGTACATGCACATATCCGGCTCCTTTCTCGAAAGAATCCGGATACGTGCTGATCCTCCGTCGTTCGGAAATTAACCGCTTCACATCTATATCCGCATAGGTAATGCCATTCTTAAAACGTTCTGATTCGGCAAGAACCGTTCCGTTTTCGGCAATGATCCGATGACCGCCGAAAACAAGATCCGTCGTGGATTCGCCGACGCCGGAAGATGCATAGATATAAGCGGAAACCTCGGACGCCGACTGCTGCCGGACCAGATTCCTCCGGTAATCCGCCTTGCCGATCATTTCATTGCTGGCGGACAGATTGCAGATAACGGTCGCCCCTGCGGATGCGTGACTGGAACCGGGTGTCTGCGGAACCCACATATCCTCGCAAAGTTCAACCGCCAGACTTAGTTCCGGAACACTGGTGCAGTCGAAGATCATATGGGTCCCTAAAAGAATTTCTCTGCCCATCCACACCATACGCTGCGCCTCCGAAGGGCCCGGAGTGAACCAGCGGCGCTCATAAAATTCATTATAATTCGGAAGATTTTTCTTCGGTACCATTCCCAGAATGCGGCCTTTCGATAAAACGGCAGCCACATTGTAAAGCTTGCCGCGAACCGAAACCGGTATGCCGATCAGAATTACCGCATCTACCGCTTTGGTCTCATCCGCAATAAAAAGAAGATCCCGGCCGGCTTCCTCCAGCAGCCTTTCCTGCAGAAACAGGTCCGCACAGGTATACCCTGTGATGGCAAGTTCCGGGAAAACCATAATCTTCGCCTTTTTCTGTGCCATCTTCCGAATGCACTCGAGAATAGCTTTCGTATTACTCTCACAGTCAGCAACCGTAAGTTCCGGGGCTGCGGCCGCTGCCTTTATAAATCCGTGCTGCATATTAACTCCGTTCTGCCGTCCGACGGCCTGCTGTTTCCTGCGCGGCGAGCATGAGTTTCATATCCCCGGTGGAGAAAGTATACTTCTTTCCGCAGAAGCTGCAGACAAGTTCCGCCGGCTTGCCTTCATCAATCATTTCCTGCAGATCCTTTTTTCCAATGCTCAGCAGTACCTTTTCCACGCGCTCACGGCTGCAGTTGCAGTAATACTCTGCCTTCTGCCTTGCCATCACATCCGGGTTCATGCCGCTCAGAACCTTATTCAGAATATCCTCCGGTGTCATTCCCTGCTCCAGCATGGAGGTTACGGAAGTGACTTTTTTCAGATTATCCTCCAGCTTCATGACCGTTTCATCATCACAGCCGGGCATCAGCTGAATGATAAAACCGCCGGCACGTTTTACGGAACAGTCCCTGTCGATAAGAACGCCAAGCCCGACGGATGAGGGAACCTGTTCACTGACTGCGAAATAGTAGGTAAGGTCATCGCCGATTTCACCCGTCTGAAGTTCTACCTGGCTGGAATAGGGCTCACCGCTTTCCTGATCACGGACAACCGTCAGCACACCGCTGCCGACCGCCTTTCCGACATCCAGTTTTCCCTGATATTTTTCGGGAATCCAGATATCCGGGTTGGTAACAAATCCCTTGACTCTTGATTTTGAATCTCCGGTTACAGTTATATTTTTCAGCGGCCCATCGCCCTGGACCATAATAGTAACCAGATCGCCCTCCCCCTTCAGCATGCTGCCCATCATGGCGGCTGCCGTCAGCAGACGGCCGAGGGCAGCCGTTGCCACCGGAGACGTATGGTGGATGGAAGATGCCTCCTGCACCAGATTTTTCGTTGTTGCCGCAAACGCGCGGATCATCCCGCAGGCTGCGGTTCCGCGAATAATATAATCTTCATCGGTATTTACATGTACACTGTTCTTTTCACTTTTGTTATCGTTCTTTGCACTTTCGTTATCGTTCATTGTAAGCTATCCTTTTCCTGTATTTCTGCCGTTTCATGTTCCGGCTTCCGGCCCATTCCGGTTCCTGCTCCGGCTTCCGGCCCATTTCCGCTCCGGCTTCCGGTCCGTTCCTGTTCCGTCTCCCGGTCCGTTCCTGCTCCGCCTTCCGGCCCATTCCGGTTCCTGTTCCGCTTTCCGGCCCATTCCGGTCCGTTCCTGTTCCGGTTTCCGGCCCATTCCGGTCCGTTCCTGTTCCGGTTTCCGTAACTGTCCAATCCTCCCCCATTGTATCAAATTTCTTCATGCTTATACAGAAAAGTTCCTGCGGATAAAAGCCTGAACAGCCTTTCCTTCTCTGTTTTTTGAAAAAATATTCCGTGTCCCGGTGGATGTCCGTAATTATTTCGTTTTTTTCTGTTTTCTTAAGCTCAAGATTTAATTTTCTTTATTAAAATAAATAAATCATTTACTATATTGACAGAAAAAGTATAAAAGTATATGTTGCTTTTTATAGAGAACAAGGGCGTTCTGAAGGAGATTTTCCTGCAGAACGCCCTTCCTGATTCTAATCGGAACCTATCGGCATTGCGGCAGCTTCTCCGGCTGCCGGAAAACAGAGAGAAGGAGAAAGAGTTATGAAGATTAACGTTTCCACCGTCACATGGGTCCTTGTCTGTACAGCTCTCGTTTATTTCATGCAGGCCGGTTTTGCGCTGTGCGAGTCCGGTCTTTGCCGTGCCAAAAACACCGGCAACATCCTCATGAAGAATATGATGGATTTTTGTATCGGTACCCCCTGCTACTGGCTCATCGGTTTCAGTCTGATGTTTCACGGCGGTCTGGGCGGTTTTATCGGAACCCCGGATATTTTGATTCGCGGAAGCTATACAGCTTCCAACAGTGTCGTCCCGCAGACGATGCCGCTGTGGTGCTACGTCATTTTTGAAACCGTCTTCTGTGCAACCGCCGCCACGATCGTTTCCGGATCCATGGCCGAGCGCACCAATTTCAAAGCATACTGCATTTACTCAGCGATCATTTCCCTGTTCGTATATCCGATCTGCGGACACTGGGCATGGGGCGGCGGATGGCTCTCCGCCCTCGGGTTCCATGATTTTGCCGGAAGCGCCATGGTACATAACGTCGGCGGTGTCATCGCCTGCCTGGGCGCCGCAATGCTCGGCCCCCGTATCGGAAAATACGATAAAAACGGTAAAGCCCGCGCTATCCCGGGCCACAACATGACAAGCTGTGCGCTCGGAGTGTTTATCCTTTGGTTCTGCTGGTTCGGCTTCAACGGCGGTTCTACCGTTGCGATGGGCGATGCGGCGGCAGCCGAAACCGCTTCCCTTGCCTTTATGAACACCAACCTGGCGGCGGCTGTTGCAACCTGCGTCGGTATGATCTTTACCTGGCTGCGCTATGGAAAGCCGGATGTTTCCATGACCATGAATGCGGCTCTGGCAGGGCTGGTCGCCATCACTGCCGGATGCGACTGCGTATCCCCGGCCGGCGCTTTCTTCATTGGCTTCATCGCCGGCATCCTGGTTGTTCTTTCTGTTGAATTCTTTGACAATGTAGCTAAAATAGATGATCCGGTCGGTGCTGTTTCCGTACACATGGCCAACGGCATCTGGGGGACCATAGCGGTCGGCTTGTTCTGTAACGGCGGCGACGGTGTCGAAAAAGGACTCTTCTACGGCGGCGGTCTTCACCAGCTCGGTGTTCAGCTGCTCGGACTGATCTGTGTCGATGCGTATGTACTCCTCGTTATGTATATTGCTTTCAAAATCATCGACAAAACCGTCGGTCTGCGTGTTTCCCAGCAGATTGAGATCGATGGCCTGGATATCCATGAACATGGTCTTACCTCCGCGTACTCCGGATTTGCCATCGCCGACGTATCCGATATGAACGTCGATGCCAACGAAAATACGGATCTCGGTCAGGATAACTACAAGGAAGCTTCAGAATCTCAGATCAATGCCGCTGTTAAGGTTCATAAGGAAGCTCCTCCCGCACCGGAATACGACACCGGTATGCACAAGGTGACCATCATCTGCAAGCTGTCTAAATTCGATGAGCTGAAGAAAGCTCTGAATGCCCTCGGTGTCACCGGCATGACCATGTCCCAGGTCATGGGCTGCGGTATTCAGAAAGGTTCCGCGGAACGGTACAGAGGCGCCGTTGTAGACTCGACGCTGCTTCCGAAAGTAAAAGTCGAAGTCATCGTCGGAAACATCCCGGTGGATGAAGTCATTCGTGTGGCGAAGGAAGCCCTTTACACCGGGCACATTGGAGACGGCAAGATATTCGTTTACAATGTAACCCGCGTCGTAAAGGTAAGAACGAATGAAGAAAACCTGGCTGCCCTTCAGGATGTCGAATGATCCGGAACCGCCGCACGCCTTCGGGCATCATCTAAACAATCTTCCTCCTTGTAAAAGGAGCCTGGCCGCTTCCGGTCAGGCTCCTTCTTTATTTCACCACCGCTTCGGGGACCGGATTGACACCGGCCGCGATGGCTATGCCAACCACAATCGTTACCGTGATGCAGGCAGCAATGCATGGGATAAAGTTTGTTTTTATAATCTTTCCTTCGTTGCCGGCTGTGCCGGTCGTAGCAGTAGCAGCGACAACATTGTTGATGCAGATCATGTTTCCGATGGCTCCGCCATTGCACTGAAGAGCTACAATGAGGGCCGCCGGAAGGTTGGCCAGAACAGCTGTTTCATACTGAAGGCCAGCAAACAAGGTGTTCGAAACGGTATTGGATCCGGAGATGAAGGCTCCGATCACTCCGATCAGCGGCGCTATTACAATGTAAGCGCTCCGGAACATGTGCGCCAGCGCCTCCGCCATGCCGATCAGCATGGAGTCCATGCCGGGATTGTCGTAATTGGTAAAACGGAAAAGATTGACCATGGCGACTCCGAAAAGCAGCGCAATCGCCGCGTTGCTGACCATCTTCAGCGTGTCCTTCACTCCCCCGCCGAAATCGGATGGTTTCATGCGGTGCAGCCCGGCGGTGATCAGTGCTGCGCAGGTAAATACGACCCCCGGGCTCCACAGAACCGCCCAGTTCCAGTCAAGCCCCAGGATAGCTCCGCTCTCTCCCGTTCCGATGGTAAAGATTTTCAGCCATTTCGCCCAGCCAAATCCGAGTTTTTCGGAAACGCGCGTAAATACCAGCCAGAATACAATCAGGATGTACGGAAGCAGGGCGCGCAGGGCGGACATGCTGCTCTTTTTTGCCTCCGGAACGCTTGTGGTGGAAACCCAGCTTTTATCCCACTTCTCCCGCGGCACGAAAAGCAGCGGCTTTTTCGGTACCAGAAATCCTTTCTTCGTCGTAAGGAAAACGATCACAAGGGTGATAACCGAGGAAACCAGCGATGGAAGCTCCACTCCTACAAAAGATGCCAGCAGCACATACATCACATCAAACAGCGCCGCCACATAGAAAATGAAGGGCAGCGCCGGTACGACATCGGAAAATTTTCGGTTCGCTCCGAACATCCGGCAGAGGATTCCGATGGTAATGATCAGGATGATCGGACAGACAACCGCCATATCGATGGCTGTCCATTTGTTCATGGCCATCCGCCAGCTTTCACGGACTGCCGGAGCACTTGCAAGCGCATCCTGCACGGTTGTGTAGCCGGCATTGTTCGGTGTTCCGACCACGCCGAAGCAGACGGGAACCGAATTAAACTGAAGAGCGATAATTGCGGCAGCCAGCGGCGGAAAACCCACACTGATCATCAGCGGGGCTGCCAGCGCCGCGGGAGTTCCGAACCCGGCGGCTCCCTCGATAAAGGCTCCGAAAATGAACCCGATGATCACAGCCTGCACGCGGATATCCGGTGTCAGATTTCGAAACAGGCTGTTAATGGTATTCATCGCACCGGAGCGCGACAGCGTGTTCATAATCAGAATGGCTCCGAAAATGATGGCAATCAGTTCGCCACTTCCCAGAAATCCAGTCAATGTATACGCAACCGCATGCGTAAAACTCAGTTTCCACACAAACACGGCAATGACAAACGCCAGCAGCCAGGTCAGCGGCATGGCCTTTCTGGCAGGCCATTTGAAAGCGACCATCAGAACAATTACCAGCGCAATCGGAATAAAGGCTATAAGAGCCAGCATGAACATCTCCTTCCGTAAAAGAAGGGAGGCTGTGTAAAGCCTCCCCGTCTTTCCATGATTGACTATCCGTTTTGTCCGGCGCTTCAGTCTGCCGGCTCGAATGCATCCTTGCCCATTCCGCATACCGGGCAAACCCAGTCATCCGGAAGATCCTCGAATGCCGTTCCCGGAGCAATTCCGTTATCCGGATCACCAACAGCAGGATCGTACTCATATCCGCACACGCAAACATATTTCTTCATCGTTTTTTCCTCCTCAATAAAGAAATCACCCAGCTTGTTAGGACGATTATAACAGACAGGGGAAAGATTGTAAATTGCTTATTCCCCTTCCGCATCCTTTCCGGACAGCAGCTTCGCCAGCCCGGAGTCTTTGTCCAGAATAATGGTTTTGTTGCTGCCGGTCATGGACTCCTTCAGGGCATCCAGCCCGCGCATGTAAACATAAAAGTCTTTCTTATCCTCTGTATCGTAGGCACCCTGCAGGATTTTCATGTACTCTGCCTCGCCCGCGGCAACCGTGATATCCGCCTGTTTTCCGGCATCTGCTTTCATAACCTCCACATCCCGGTCTGTCTGATTACGTATTTTCTGTGCATCCGCCTTGCCTTTCGCCGTGTAGGAGGCTGCAATGTTGTTCCGCTCGGAAACCATGCGCTCGTACACAGCATCTTTATTGTCATCCGGAAGATCCAGCGCCTTGATGGCTGCCTTCTCAATCACAATACCGTAATTTCCAAGGTCTGAGTTTGCCTCCTTCGTAATCATATTTGTCAGCTTTTCTCCTCTGGCCGCAATCACATCATCCTGCGACATGGACGAGATAATATTTTTGGTAGCGTTGTACACGGCGACACTCGTAAGATCCTCCGCCGCCGGCACGGAAGCATTCAGCGACCGGGTGAATTTTCCGGCATCATTCACCTTCCACAGAATAAAATCATCCGCGATCATGGATTTTTTATCCTGGGTGATGACATCGGAAGGCGAAATGTCGTAAAGCTGCGTTACCTTGCTGACCTTCCGCACACTTTCCACAAACGGGGTTCTTGCATACAGTCCGGCTTCCGATTTTACCGTCGTAATCCGTCCGAAACGGGTAACCACCGCGTACTCATCCTCCGCAACCGTGTAAAGGGTATTGTAAAGGACAATCAAAGCAGCCAGCACCAGCACGATCATCAGCGGTCCGGATGCACGGCGTCTTCCGCTCATCTTCCCCTTTCCTGTCCCGGCATCCTTTTCCGTAAAGGATCCATCCGCGGTATTTTTACCGGCATGGATGTTATTCTTCATATCATCATTATTTCCATAATTATTTGCATTATCATTTACGCTGTTATTGACATCGTTATTTACATGATTATTTCCATTGTCCTTCATTGTCATCCTGCTCTCCCTGCCTTTCCCTCATTATTTTTGCTCCTTGCTGCCTGTACGGCTGCTGCTTCCGGAAGTGCCGCCGGCTGTGCCGGCTGCTCCGGAATTTTCTTCTGCATCGGCAAATGAACCGAGCGGTAAAACGGACTGGGTATTCCCGTCCGTGATGATCACTTTCAGTTCCGGAAGAATATCCTCCATTGTCTCGTAGAAAAGACGTTTTTTCGTCACCTCCGGATTTGTCCGGTATTCTTCGTAAATGTCATTGAAACGCTCCGCCTGCCCTTCCGCCTCCGCAATGCGGGCTTGTTTCCGGGCTTCCGCCTCCTGCACAATTTTATCCGCCTCGGCTTCCGCCGCAGGAATCTGCTCATTCCGGTACTGTTTGGCATTGTTCACCGCCGTATCCGCTCCCTGCTTGGCGGTTTCTACCGCCTTAAAGGCCTCCATCACCCTGGACGTCGGCGGTTCCGCATCCTGAATCGAAATGTTCACAATTTCCATACCGATTTGTACGTTCTGCAGCGAATTCACAATCTTCTCCCGTACCTCGGACTGGATCTGACTTTTTCCGGTGGTAATGACCTCATCTACCGTGTAATTGCTGACCGCCGTGCGAATAGCCTCCTGCGCCAGATTGCGAAGAATGCTGTCCGGAGCGGTTGAATTATACAGATACTTCACCGGATCCGTCACACGATACTCCAGATAGAAATCAATATCTACAAAATTGAAGTCCGATGTGATCATGACGGCTTCGCGCTCGCTCGAGCCTGCGTCACTTCCGTCGGAGTAGGTATTGAATGCCCCCGTATTGTTGGTGTAGCCGATCTGCATGCCATGGGTTGTCGTGTCCACCCTGGACACACGGTCAATAAAAGGAAGCTTGAAATAAAGTCCGGCCGTCTTTACATCCGTAACCTTCCCGAACCTTGTCACAACAGCCTGCTCCTGCTCGTTGACATTGTAAAAGCTCTGCAGAGCTGCGAAAATCAGAATGACTGCCAGTACGACGATCCCTGTCATCCGTCCGGATGGCTTTGCCTTCGGAACATTCGGGCGCTTC
>ONLK01000089.1 GCA_900318615.1 uncultured Eubacteriales bacterium | reverse complement strand
TCACTTGATAAGTGAAACGCAATATTCAGTTAAAAAGCAGTAACTACGTGGCTTTCAGCCACATTCACGGCATCGCCGTGAATAATCTAGGTTTATTTTAGTTTAGGGTTCACAGGGTAGGCTTCTGATGATATATTTAATGTATATGTTAGCGGATTTTTAAGAAATTTTTCTATTATTTTACCGGTTTTTTCATTGAATACGGCAATGTGTTCTTAGTAAAATAAAGAATACGCAAGGGGTTCAATGGGTTATCCGTTGTGCTATCAGTTAAAAAGGCATGTAACTTAAAACATAAAGAACGGGAGGGTTCAATTATGTCGGATGATTTTAATCTGGAAGATACCTTAAAAAACATATTTTTCGCAGGTGTTGGCGCGGTTTCTCTCAGTGCCGAGAAAAGCAAAAAGGTAATTGACAAGCTGGTGGAAAAAGGCGAAATCACGGTCGAACAGGGAAAGGCCATGAATAAGGAACTGAAGCATAAGGCGGAGGAAGCTGCCGGGGAGGCAAAAAAGAAAGTTGAGGAAGCAAAGCAGGAAGCGGAAGAGAAGGTAAAGGCAGAGAAAGAGGCTGCCGAAGCCCAGGCGGAAGAAAAGAATGAAGAAGCTGCCGATGAAAAGAAAGACCCGGATGTGAAGTTTAACGAACTGCTTGATTTTCTTGGAAAACTGAATGATGAGCAGCGGGCGGCTCTGAAAGAAAAGCTGAACGGACCTTCCGGACAGAAACCGGAAGAATAACACAAAGCCTGTCCCGGCGGCACAGCAGTGCACAGATATCAGGAAGTAACGGCGGCGCGGCCAATGGCTGCGCCTTTTTATGTGAAAGCGACGAACCAGAAGTCATGATGCAGGCCTGCCTGCTTATCATGACTCCTGGCGACCGCTCATCGTCGGTTACGGAGCACGAGATGACGGCACAGTCGCCGAATCGGGTAGGGCAGAGTTCATCTGCCCTGCCCGATTACCCGGGAAATGTACAGCCGGAGGAGAGCTTAATGGCGGAAAACAAGGTTCCTATGAACGAAAATACAGAAGAGAATATCCGGAAAAGCCGGGCTGACCGGCCGCTGTCAGAAAATAAAACAATGCCGGTGAAGGAAAAGAAATGGGGGGAAAGCTCTTCCCGTTTTCGGGAGATTACGGAAATTTTGCACCGCAACAAGGTAATGCGCGGAATTACTCCGGAAAAGCTGAGAGTCGTTATGGAGGAACTCGGGCCTACGTATATTAAACTCGGCCAGATTATGTCCACGCATTCCGATATTTTGCCTAAGGAATACTGCGATGAATTGATTAAGCTGAACTCAGAGGCTGCGCCTATGGCGTTTGACGATGTGCTGCATGAGATAGAGGAATCCTACCGCGGAAGCTGGCAGGAAGTGTTTTCCCATATTGATGAGGAACCGCTGGGATCGGCTTCCATCGCTCAGGTACACCGGGCGAAGCTGCTGGATGGGTCCGATGTCATAGTGAAGGTGCAGCGCCGCGGAATTTACGATACCATGGCGCGGGATATACGGCTGCTTCACAAGGCTGTGCGGCTGCTTCCGTCGGTTGGCGGACTGAAAAATGTTGCTGATTTCAATCAGGTGCTGGAGGAGATGTGGAGGGTCGCCCAGGAGGAGATGAACTTCCTGAAGGAAGCCGATAATATGGAGGAGTTCGCCCGCAACAATGCGGACGTAAAGTTTGTGGCGGTCCCGAAGCTGTATCGCGAATACACGACCCCGCAGGTTCTCGTTATGGAATATATCGGCGGCTGTGCGGTGAACGACAAGAAAACCCTGATCGCACGCGGTTATGATCTTCATGAGATCGGTGAAAAACTGGTTGATAATTTCATCAGACAGGTTATGGACGACGGCTTTTTTCATGCGGACCCTCACCCGGGCAATGTAAAAATATGCAATGGAAAAATTGTCTGGATCGACATGGGCATGATGGGACGGCTGTCGGAATACGACCGGAAACTGCTCGGGGATGCGGTACGGGGGATCGCCAGCCGTGACATAACCCAGGTTGAAAACGCAATCCTTAATCTGGGTGAATTCAGGAAAGCTCCGGACCGGGACCGTCTGTACAAGGATCTGACTCAGATTCTCGGCACGTATGGGGACATGGATATCAGCAATGTCGATATTGCCAGATTTATGCAGGATGTAGTGGAAGCGATGAAGAAAAACGGCATCCGCATGCCCCACGGCCTGACGATGCTGGCCCGCGGCCTGACCCACATGGAAGGGGATCTGGCGGAAATCAGCCCGGATATCAACATGGTGGAAATTGCGCAGCAAAGAATGCTGGCGGACTGGATGAAGAATTTCGATCTGAAAACCAGCCTGTCCCGAAACGGAAGAAAGCTGGCGGCGGCAGCCGAAAAGACCATGGAGATCCCGGGACTTATCGAGATGGCGCTTCGCGACTATATGAGCGGTCAGAACCATATGAGCATGGAACTGAAGACCTCCGACAATCTTGCCTGGCTGCTTCGAAAGCTTGTTCAGAATCTTGTCCTTGGCATGTGGGTACTCGCTCTTCTTATCGCATCGAGTATTTTGTGTACGTCCGACATGGAACCGAAAGTGTTCAGAATGCCGCTGCTAAGTTTCCTTGGATTTGTGATGGCCGGCGGAATTGTGCTTTTCCTGATTATCCGTCATTTTGCAACCCGGCCGAAAAGGGAGGCATACCGGGATATCAAAGAAAAAAGAAAATAAAACATGATTTTGATGCCGCCCGGGCCTGATGGCCGTGGGCGGCTTTCTTTCACATTTTCTTAAGAATACCTTTGTTGTTCCTATGTCAGAGTTGATGCTATACTTTTGTCAGATAAAGACGGATGCTGCATCCGTTTTCTATTGAAGAAAGCAGAGGAGATGAATGGTATGAAAACAAAAACAGGTATTATTAATACCATCTTACTCACACTGACCATGGTTCTTACGCCGGCGGCGAATGCTCTGGCAGCTGATTATGCAGCGGGGGATGCTGCCGTAAGGAGTATGAACGGAGATGCAAAACAGTATCTTCTTCCGGGAGACACCGTCAGCGCATACAATTCACTGAATGTGAATGCAATGGATGGAAGCAGTGTTTATACGGAGGAACCGGAGGATCCGGCATCTTCTGTATGGACAAATGACCAGGAAACGGGAACAGTGTACAGTATAGATGCACAGCAGACTGTTCTCGATGACGGTGTTACGACAGCCAACAGTGTAACGTTGAATGCAGCTGGCTATGAAGTTACGGTTTATGACGGAACATTTGATCAGACGACGGATTTCGTTCCCGTTTTTTCACTGAACGGGGATGAATCAAATGAGGTCCATGCCTGGTTTGCGCCGGGGGCGACGTTTAAGCTTATTGCAAATCCGGCACCGGATGGACAGCAGTTCATCGGCTGGACGATAGATGATGTCCATGCGGATCAGCCGCAGGCCACCTTCGGAGAGACAGCGGAAGATGGGACAACTACGGTAACCCTTTCCGCTGCTTTGGCGGAGCCGGTTGTGATCCGCGCCACTTATACAGCGGCGGCACAGCAGGCGGCAGCGCCGGAAACAGACACGCAGGATACATCTTCGGATCCTTCCGCCGCCGATGCCGGCCAGCCGGAGACCGGGACCGCTGATCCTTCCGCATCTGCTGATTATTCTGTCGTCATCGCACCAAATGATTTGGGACTGGTGCCGGATGTTACCTATTACGATGAGAACTGGGAGTGGATGACACCGGCATCGGATGAAAACGGAAACAGCACCGTTCCTGCCGGAACGTATGTATATGTGCAGGCCCAGGCGGCGCCGGAAGGGTATACCTTCGGCAATATTGCCGTCACAGATGCGAACGGCGCAGGTGTTCAGTACGGCTATGTAAATGAAGGCGACGCATCCTTCATTTACTTCACAATGCCGGAAACAAGCGTAACGGTTACGACAACCTATACTGCAGCGGCACCGGAAGAAACCGGCAGCACCGCTCAGGCGGACAGTACGGAAGCCGCAGAAACCCAGACAGAAAGCACAGAAGCCGTAGAAGTCCAGACAGAAAGCACAGAAGCCCAGCCAGAAAGTACGGAAGCGCTGACAGCTGCAGTAGTTCCGACGGAAAGCACGGAAGCCCAGCCAGAAAGCACGGAAGCGCTGACAGCTGCAGTAGTTCCGACGGAAAGCACGGAAGCCAAGCCAGAAAGTACGGAAGCTCAGACAGCCCCCGAAACCCAGAATAGTACAGAAGTTCAGACGGAAACGGAAATAACCGTACAGACGCTCGATGCAGCAGCAGATAACGGGACTACCGTGACGCTGAATGCCGAAGAAGGCTTCCCGGAAGGAAGTACAGCATCCGTTTCTCAGGTCAGCGGAGATGAGCTGAGTGCAGCTGTACAGAAAATCGAAGAAGGAAATGATTCGAAGGTTGCGGCAGATACGGCCGTAGCATACGATATTCGTGTTACCGATCAGAACGAAACGGCTGTAGAGCCGACGGCGCCGGTTCAGACAAGTATTACTCTGAACAGTGATGAAGAGTATCAGGCTGCAAAGAACAGCCGGCTGTATCATGTGAAAGAGGATGGGACGGTGGAGGAAATCGCGTTTACATACGATGATGCCACAAGAACCATTACATTTACAGTCAGCTCTTTCAGTCCGTTTGTATTTGTGCAGAATGTGCAGACATATACCATCAGCGCAGGAGATGATATAACGGTCGAGAATGCTGCTGCGGATGTTCCGGCAGGGACAGAAGTCACTGTCAGCACTCCCTCACAGGCGGACAGTGCAGCAGCATGGACAATTACCAACACTTCGGATAATACGAGCGTAGCTGTCACAGCAACCTCGGACGACGGGAACAGCGCAAGTGCGGTTTTCACAA
>ONLK01000078.1 GCA_900318615.1 uncultured Eubacteriales bacterium | reverse complement strand
AAAAGGCTTCCGCCCGTTTCGTCAGCCGCCAGCGGAACAACGGTCCGGCTGATCATATCACCGGTATCCAGCCCTTCGGCCATCTGCATAATGGTAACGCCGCTTTCCTTTTCGCCATTGATCACTGCCCACTGAATCGGTGCCGCTCCGCGGTAAGCCGGAAGCAGGGAGGCATGGACATTGATGCACCCATACGGCGGCAGATCAAGAATCGATTTTGGGATAATCTGACCGAAAGCCGCCACGACAATAACATCCGGCGCCAGTTCCTTCAAAATATCTTCACTCCCGCTTCCGCGTATTTTTTTCGGCTGCCAGACCGGTATGCCGGCTTCCATGGCCATTTCCTTTACCGGCGTCATCTGCACTTTCCCGCCGCGTCCCTTCGGTTTATCCGGCTGGGTAAATACACCGACAACCTTATATTTTGAATCAATCAGCGCCTTCAGAATGCTGACCGAAAAGTCCGGTGTTCCCATAAACACCACCCGACGGATGGATTTATTTCCCATGTTTATCATCTCCTGCTCTTCCTGCTGCCTTCCGCTGCTTTCCGCAGTACCGGTGGGCCTGCCGGATATTTTCCCCGGTTCCTGAAGCTCCCGTTTACTGCTCGTCTCCGACGTTCCCGTTCATGACATCGCCAACCGGATCTTCATCAATTACATCTTCCGGCTGAGCGGTGTCAAAGAGTTCGCCTTCCACCTTCGTGGTGTACATAATTCCGTCCAGATGGTCAATTTCATGGCACAGGCAGCGGGCCAGCAGTCCGGTTCCTTCCACGGTATATTCTTCCATGTTTTCATTCAGGGCGCGGACAACAACGTGCGCTGGCCTGGTCACATTGCCGGCCTGCCCCGGTACGGAAAGGCAGCCCTCGGCTCCGGTCTGCTCGCCGTCCTGCTCCTGGATAACCGGGTTGATCAGTACATAGGGATGCTCGCCGTCCACATCGATCACGACAATCCGGCGAAGAACACCCACCTGAGGCGCCGCCAATCCGACACCCTCTGCGTTATACATAGTATCAAACATATCTTTTATCAAAATGTGAAGCCGGGGGGTCATTTCCTTAACTTCGTTGCATTTTTTCTCAAGGACGGAATCGCCGAGTATTCTGATTTCTCTTAAAGCCATAACCATATCTCCTTTTCAGCATTTTTCAAAGGTAATCCCGATCGTGCGGAACCCTTCATTAATATCTATATACTGTTCGATGCCGCGCCGCATTCGTGAGAGCACCCTGAGATCATCGTGCCGGATATAAAGGACGCGGCGATAAATATCCTGTATTTTGGCCACCGGCTCATCTGCCGGTCCCAGTACCTGCGCATGGCTGGCGGCGGCCAGCCGCAAAGCAAATTTCTGCAGATAACCGGATGCTTTCTCCAGATATTTCTCGTCCGGGCCGGACATGTGGATGGCGTACATTGCACCGCACGGCGGGTAGCCGCCCAGACGCCGGAAATCTATTTCCTTTTCATAAAAGTATGCGTAATCCTGCCGGGCTGCGGCATGGATCACATAATTATCCGGATCGTAGGTCTGAATGACAACCTGCCCCTGGCTGCGGCCGCGCCCGGAACGGCCGGCAGCCTGTGTCAGCAGCTGAAACGTTCTCTCAGCCGCGCGGTAATCCGGCGCATTCAGGGAAAGGTCAGCCGCCAGGATCCCCATGAGCGTAACATCCGGAAAATCATGGCCCTTCACAATCATTTGTGTGCCGATCAGGATGTCCGCCTCATGACCGGAGAATGCGGAAAGAATGGCAGCGTGCGCATCCTTTTGTCTTGTTGTGTCCAGATCCATCCTGAGAACACGCGCCTCCGGAAACATTTTTTTAACTTCCTGCTCAATCTGCTCCGTCCCGGCCCGCAGCGGTTTCAGCCAGGACGACCCGCATTGAGGACAGACCGACGGAGCCGGTGCCGTATAGCCGCAGTAGTGGCAGACCATTTTTCCGTGTCCATGCAAAGAAAGCGCCACACTGCAGTGCGGACATTTGATGACATGGCCACATGAGCGGCAGCTTAAAATTCCCGCATAGCCGCGCCGGTTCAAAAACAGCATGATCTGTTCGCGGCGAAGCAGCGTCTCCTGCATAGCGTCCGTCAGGGCGCGGCTGAAAACAGACTTGTTGCCTTCCCTCAGTTCCCGGCGCATATCGACAATCTGAGTCCGCGGCATTGCGGCACCTCCGGCGCGTCTGTTCAGCGTAAACAGGCGGATCTCACCCTGCCGCGCCGAATAGTAGGTTTCGAGCGACGGTGTCGCCGAACCGAGAACCACCGCGGCATTTTCCATGGAGGCACGCTCAAACGCTGTCTCCACCGCATGGTAGCGCGGACTTGTCTCACTGATGTAGGCGGGCTCGTGCTCCTCATCGATCACAATCACACCCAGGTTGGGAAACGGCGTGAACAGCGCACTGCGGGGACCGATCATGATGGAAATATCTCCGTTTCTGGCCCGCTCGAATTGATCATAGCGCTCGCCGGCGGACAGCCGGGAATTGATCACCGACACCTGGTCGCCGAACCGGCGAAAAAAACGAAGCAGTGTCTGGTAGGTCAGTGCAATCTCCGGTATAAGAACGATCGCCTGCTGGCCTCTTGCCTGTGCATAAGCGATGATCTTCATATACACTTCCGTTTTTCCGCTTCCTGTTACTCCGTGCAGGAGATATCTGCGGTGATAAGGTGTGTCATCCCGGTCCCAGTCCCCGATCATGGCGTCTGCGGCTTCCTGCTGCTCTGCGTTCAGCGCTACATGATGGTCCTTGCCCTCCTGCAGGCGGACCGGATTGCGGTAAACGGCCGTACGGCGCATCTCAAGAACCCCCGCCTCCTGCATGGTTTTTACAACGGAACCTGTAATATTCAATTTTTCACTGACCAGATCCCAGGGAAGCTCAGGTTCGTCAATCAGAGCCTCCATCAGTCTTTTCCGGGCTGTCTGGTGCTTTTTCGTATAAATACGCAGCTGCTCTTGCGCATCCTCCCCGGAAAGAAGCAGCCGGACGGTCTTTTTCTCGCGGCTTTTGATTTTCCGCCGAACCGGAATCACGGTTTTCAGCGCGGCAATGGCTGTACTGCCATACCGTTCCTTCATCCACATGGCCAGGCGGACCAGCCTTGCTTCCTCTCCCAGTCCGTCGGTCACGATGGCGGAAATATCCTTCAGCCTGTCCTCTTCAAAGTCCGTCCGGTTCCCGGTTCCGATGCAATACCCCTGAATCATGCGGCTGCCCTTTCCGAAGGGCACCCTGACCACCATTCCCGGCTGCAGCTTATCTCTCATTTCCTCCGGAATCCGGTACTGAAAGACATGATCCAGCTTCTCACTGGAAATATTGACAATGATATCTGCGTAGCAGTCCTGCATATATCGTTCTTACATTCTCCCGTCTGAGAAATCACCCCTGCTGCGCATCCTGTTTCAGAATGTCGCTGATGATGACTCTCTCATCCATCGGATACTTTTTCCCTTCAATTTCCTGATAATCCTCGTGTCCTTTCCCGGCCAGCACGATGACATCTCCATCCTCAGCGTGATGAATCGCCCAGGCAATCGCCTCGCGGCGGTCCGGAATGGTCACATATTTTCCGTCTGTCTTCGAGATGCCCGTCAGGATGTCCTGAATGATATCTTCCGGCTTTTCATAGCGCGGGTTGTCCGATGTGATAATCGTCAGATCCGCCATTTTTCCGGATACTTCCCCCATCTCAAAGCGGCGCAGCTTTGAGCGGTTTCCTCCGCATCCGAACAGGCATACCAGGCGCTTCGGCTCGTATTCGCGAAGTGTTGACAGCAGGCTTTCCAGTGCCACCGCATTGTGCGCATAGTCAATCATCAGTGTAAAACGGTCGGAGACTTTAACCATCTCGATGCGGCCTTTTACCTTAAATGAACCCATTGTTTCCTTAATCTGCTGATCTGTCACATCAAAATGACGACAGACGGCGATGGCTCCCAGCGAATTATAGACGTTAAAAAGTCCCGGCATGTCCAGCCGGATATCCATGGTGCGTTTGCCGCTGATATGGTACTGCACGCCCAGCCAGCCGGGACCGCTGATCAGTGTTTCATCGCTTGCCCTGAGGTCCGCCCCCGGATCGGATCCGAAGGTTTCCACCGCGCAGGTGTGCCCTTTCATAATTCCTTCCAGATTCCTGTCATCCAGGTTGAAGATGCCTGTGCGGCACTGGCGGAACAGGCGGCTCTTGCATTCCATATACTCCTCAAAGCTGGCATGCTCGTTCTGGCCGATGTGGTCCGGACTGAGGTTCGTGAAAAGTCCGTATTCAAACGTAAATCCGGCTGTCCGGTCCAGCTTCAAAGCCTGCGAGGAAACCTCCATCACGCAGACGGTGCAGCCTTCCTCCAGCATTCGTGCAAAATAGGACTGAATCAGCAGCGACTCCGGCGTCGTATTGGCAGACGGAATGTGTACATCTCCGATGATGGTCTCGATGGTGCCGATCAGACCGGCCTTGTATCCGGCCTTTTCAAGGAGGGCTTTAATCATGTAGACCGTGGTTGTTTTTCCCTTGGTTCCGGTGACGCCGATCACCTTCAGCGTATCCGCCGGATAGCCGTACCATGCGGAGGCGATCACCGCCATCGCCAGACGTGTATTTCCAACGCGGACAACCGTCACCGTGTCCGGCACATCCACCGGCTCCTCTACAATCAGCGCCGCCGCTTTGCTTTGCGCTGCCTGCCCTGCATAGGCGTGCCCGTCGGATACCGCGCCCCGGATACAGAAAAACAGAGAGTCCTCTCCGACCTTCCGCGAATCATTGGTGATATCGGCAATATCCGGATCCTTCGGTCCGGAAATAATCGTATAGTCAAGACGCTCCAGTAATTTGGAAAGCTTCATCCTTCTTTATCTCCTTCCTGATTTTCAGGCGAAATTCGACAGATAATGCAATTATAGAACATTTTGCATGAGCACTCAAGGCGGTTATTGTCCGCCTGTCCGTTCTTCCCTTTTGCAGGCAGCTGCGTGAAAATCAGGCTGCCAGCAGGTTGATCAGTACGGAAATCATATTGGCGCCCATGTGACAGACGACCGGTCCTGCAATGGAGCCTGTTTTTTCATAAACCAGCACCAGAATCAGGCCCATCGGAAAAGCATACAGCATCTGAATGACATTCCCATGGCCTGCGGCAAAGATAAGGGCGCTCACCAGGGCAGCGGTATATCTGTTCAGATAAAACCGGGTCCGGCTGTAAAAAAGCCCCCGAAAGATCATTTCCTCCGCAGCAGGTGCCAGTATTCCCAGCGCAATTACCTGAACGGCCGGCGGTGCGGAAAGCAGGGTTTCCTGTGCTGCATTGGGAAAAAATCTTTCCATATGAAACAGTTCCATCAGGAAGCTGGAAAATACGCTCAGTGCCATTCCGGCAAGAAAAATAAGTGCATACAAAAGCAGTCTCTTCCCGGATTCCTTCGGACGTACCGCCATTGGCCGTACCCCCTTCTCTGCATCCCGGCGATAGAGAATAATCATCACCGGAAGTATCACCGCATCGCACAGGGCTGTCATGGAAGCCAGATCCCTGCCCGGAAGACTGTCCGGAAAGTAAAATGCCGTCAGGCTGCTGAGTCCTGACGAAATGAGCAGATACAGGAGCAGCGGGGTCAGACAAAACAGCGCATTGCGGAAAATTGGAACTCCGCCGCGGTGACGCCGGCGCGTTGCCGGAGCCGGTTCCGGAGAAGTTTTCGGGAAGTCTGTTCTCTCCTCTTCCTGTCCGTTATTTTCATTTTCAACCATCATTCCTGTTACCCCGAAACATAATTTGATTACCGTGTCAAAAGTCCGCCGCCACGCATGCTTGCATGCGTGTGGTGGCAGGACTTGTTGACACTGTAATCATAATTTTGTTCCATAATAGCATATATCCTGTATAAGTCCAGCCGTATCCGCGGATCCGGACGGATGCCGGCCGGCTGCGTCCCGTTTTCAAT
>ONLK01000007.1 GCA_900318615.1 uncultured Eubacteriales bacterium | reverse complement strand
ATATCAAAGAGTTTAATGATCGCAAAATAAATAAAAATCATTTCCAAAAACACGGAAACGCAAAGTATAAACGAAGATAACATAGAACTTCTCCTTTCCCAAAAATCCGGCCAGCTGCGCCGCTTCCGTCCAGCTGCCGCTTCCATCGGCTTTGTCCGCTGCATATTCCCGGCCAGCCGCGGCTTTTTCCCGCTGCATTCTCAGCCATCCGCGGCTTTTTCCCGCTGCATTCTCAGCCTGCCGCGGCTTTTTCGTTCCCTCAGGCTCAGCCTACAATGACTTTTTCCGTCACGTACGGCTGCCGGCGCACCGTCGGACTGCTGAAGATGGCGTAAATCATGGTGAGGCCGCCGATACGTCCTACAAACATAAGTCCGATCAGGATTGCCCGCGATGCCAGGGAAAGGCCGGATGTGATTCCCAGCGTAAGTCCGACGGTTCCCACCGCCGAAGCTGTCTCAAACATGCAGGTAAGAAGCGGAAACCCCTCTATCCGGCTGATTACGCAGGCGCCCGTAATGAACAAAAACACATACATCAATGCTATTGTCTGGGCATTCACCGATGTATCGCTGCTCAGGCAGCGTCTGCACGCCGATGGTTTGTCCTGCCGGCGGAAAATGGAATGCGACGTCAAAAGCAGGACACACAGCGTCGTCGTTTTCATTCCGCCGGCTGTGGAACCGGGTGCACCGCCTGTCAGCATCAGCACAATCATGATCATGGTTCCGGCTTCGGAAAGTCCGGAAAGGTCAACGCTGTTAAAACCTGCCGTTCTCGGTGTGACCGCCTGGAAAAATGCAGTTAGAAAACGCTCCGGCCGGTCTCCGGTTTTAAACTCAAAGAAATAAAAATACAGCGTCGGCAGCACAATCAGAATGGCCGTGCTGATCAAAATCATTTTAGACTGCAGGCTGTACCGCCTGAACCGGAAATGATATTTTGAAAAATCATACCAGGTCATGAACCCGATGCCGCCGATGATAATTAATGCCGCTATGACCGTTAGTACCAGTGGATCCGATGCCCACGAAATCAGCGAGCTGTAATTCCCCATCAGGTCAAATCCCGCGTTGCACATGGCCGAAACCGAATGGAAAACACTGTACCACAGCCCTTTTTTCACCCCATAGGCCGGGACAAAATGAATGGCCAGCAGGGCTGCACCCGTTCCTTCCACAGCCGCCACTGCTGTCACAATAAAACGGGTCAGCCGGACAATCCCGCCCAGCTGCGGGGCATTGATCGAATCCCGGATGACAGCCCGCTGCATCAGCGAAATTTTCCGTCCGGAGGCAATGGAAATGGCACTGGCTGTCACAACAATGCCCAGACCACCTATCTGAATCAGCAGCAGAATAATCATCTGACCAAAGAGCGACCAGTACGTGGCCGTGTCCCGGACAACAAGCCCGGTCACGCAGACGGCACTTGTGGCTGTAAACAGCGCATCATGGATCGAAGTCCACTGTCCGCTCCGGGAAGATAACGGCGTCATCAAAAGCAGCGCCCCCGCCAGGATCAGCAGAGAAAATCCATAAAAAATAATCTGAAAGGAAGACAAATGCTTCTTCCCGCCGAACAGACTCATACTTCTCTCCTCCTTCATTTAAAGTATGGCATCGGCGGCATTAAGACGGGATTAAGGTTTAAGAAATGGAATTAGGATTTTGTTAAAGGCCATATTAAGATTTGTTAATATCGGAATATTTCCGCAAATTGCACGGAAAATTACGGAAATATTCCGCGCCGGTGCTGAATTTGACCTTGCCCCGAAAAGGAACTACAATAGAGTTGTTTATCCTTTTATTTCAGGAACTGCAGCAAGGCGGTCTATTCTTTTTATTTTGTTTATTCTGTGAGGGTATTTATGGAAATTGAACGCAAATGGATGGTTGGCGGCTGGCCGGCGGGGCTGCCTCTTATTAAAGAACAATTCATGCGCCAGGGATACATTACCGTTCATCCGACGGTACGTATCCGTGAGGAACAAAATCGGGTACCGGCTTTAGATGGAAAAACTGCCGCCGATGAAACGAATTATATTGTCTGCTTTAAGACAGGGCAGGGGATTGTCCGCAAGGAAACCGAAGTTTCCGTCTCAAAAGAAAAATTCGCGGAACTGGAGGATCAGATCGGACTTCCGCTGATTCCGAAGCTGCGCCGTACCTATCAGCTGCCGAACGGACTGAAGCTGGAGGTTAACCATGTCGATGAGGGTATGCCTACTGAATTCTGGTACGCGGAAATAGAGTATCCGGATGAGGCATCCGCCCGTCATTTTAACCCGTCCGACATCGGGCTTTCCGAATACCTGTCGGATGATGTATCGGAAAATCCCGGATCCACAATGGGGGCATACTGGATAGAGACAAGAGCGAAGGGAAAAGAAGGTTGCCCGTTAGATTAAATTACAGGCTGAATTGTTTACGGCAGAAGCATTTAAAATTTAAAGCAGAAGCATTTATGACAGAATAATTTATGGCCTTTCATCCGGATTGTTCAGATTAACCCGGATTATTTATAAAAAGGGACTGCTGCATGTCGCAGAAGTCCCTTTTTATGTCTTATTCCTGCCTTATTTCTGTCTTATTCCTGCCTTGTTTCTGTCTTATCTCTGCCTTATTTCTTAAAATTTTTCTTATTTCTGAAGATTTGCAAATTTTGTGTACTGCGGCAGCCATGCCAGTTCTACGGTACCGATCGGCCCGTTTCTTTGCTTGGCTATGATGACTTCCGCGATGTCCTTCTTGTCCGAATCCTTATTGTAGTAATCATCGCGGTACAGAAACATAACAACATCGGCATCCTGCTCAATGGCGCCGGATTCACGCAGGTCTGACAGCATCGGGCGATGGTCCGGACGCTGCTCAACGGCACGCGACAGCTGCGACAAAGCCACCACCGGAACCTGAAGTTCACGGGCAAGGCCCTTGAGCGAGCGGGAAATTTCAGAAATTTCCTGCTGACGAGATTCCGCGCTGCGGCTCGACTGCATCAGCTGCAGATAGTCGACCATGATAATGGCGATATTGTGCTCCAGCTTATACTTACGGCACTTGCTGCGCATCTCGGTAATGGTAATACCCGGCGTATCATCAATAATCAGATTGGAATTTCCGATGATCGTCGCACCTTCGGAAAGATTGGTCCAGTCATGTTCATCAAGATTTCCGTTTCGAAGCATCTGCGCATCTACATGTGACTCCATGGCCAGGAGACGGTTAACCAGCTGCTCATTGGACATTTCCAGCGAAAATACGGCGACCGGAAGATTTTTCCGGAATGCCATGTATCCGGCGATGTTCAGCGCGAAGGCTGTTTTTCCCATGGAAGGCCGGGCGGCAATCAGGATCAGATCTGAGTTCTGAAAACCGGATGTTTTGTAATCCAGATCCGTAAACCCGGTCGGCAGACCGGTAACATTTCCTTTATTCTGGCTTGCCTTTTCAATCCGCTCCAGAACGTTCAGAACCACCTGGCGAATCGGTATGTACTCAGCGGTATTGTGCCTCTGAAGGACCTGGAACACTTCTTTTTCCGTGTCCTCCATGATCTTGTCCACACTTTCCCTGCCGCTGTAACACTCATTCGAAATTTTATCATTTACGTTAATCAGCCTGCGAAGCAGGGATTTCTCCGCCACAATCTGCGCATACGATTTTACGTTGGCCGACGTCGGGACTACCGATATCAGCTCTCTGGCAAATTCAAGACTGGAAACTTCCGGCGGTACATCCATCTCTTTCAGACGGTTCTGCAGCGTCACCATATCCACCGGCTTGTTCTCACTGTATAAAGATGTGATCGCCCCGAAGACCAGACCGTACTGTTTCGTATAAAAATCATCCGCCGTCAGAAGCTCCATCGCCTGGGGAATTGCTTCCTGATTGATCATCATGGCACCGATGACCGACTGCTCCGCCTCCGTGCTGTGCGGCATGACTCTTTTTATAATAGCTTCACCTTCATCTGGCATTCTGCAACTTTCACCTCTGCATGCACAATCATGAAAACGTTTTTACAGATTCCAGCCTTTGCCGGCAGATCCGCGCCTGTTTCCAGACGCCCCGGCCTTGCCGGCAGATCCGCGCCTGTTTCCAGACGCCCCGGCCTTGCCGGCGGATCCGCGTTTGCTTAAAGGCTCTCTACCTCCACCGGCAGATCCGCGCTTACCTTCGTATGGAGACGAATGGAGGCTGTCATGGATCCGACCGATTTTATCGGATTGCAGGTGATCTTCTTCTTGTCCACCTCAATGCCAAGCTGCTCCTTCATAGCATCTGCAATCTGCGCGTTGGAAATGGAGCCAAACAGCTTTCCGTTTTCTCCTACCTTAACTTTTAGAACAATCCTGGACTTTTCAATTTTTTGTTTCAGTTCCTCCGCAGCCGCCAGATTTTCCGCGGCTACCTTCTCATTATTCGCCCGGCGAAGCTTCAGATCATTCATGTTCTTTCCGGTTGCTTCTACAGCGGCATTTCTGCGGAAGAGAACGTTGCGCGCATAAGCGTCATTTACTTCCACAATTTCATCCTTCCTGCCGACACTTTTAACATCTTCCAATAAAATTACCTTCATGATTTCATTCTCCTGATCAAATATTCTGTACCGCGTCGCTGCTCTGCATCAAAACACTCACAGCACTGTGTTACAGCGCGCCTTCTTCCGTCATCTGTTTTAATGCATCCTTCACTTTCTGGACAGCTTCTTCCGCCGTCACGCCGGTCAGCTGCGCTCCGGCAATATTCAGATGGCCGCCGCCGCCCAGACGTTCACATACAAGCTGTACGTTCACCTCATCGATGGAGCGGGCACTGATAAATGTTTTATCGGACAGCTGCGTAACAACAAAGGACGCTTTTACCCCCACAATGTTCAGCAGCTCGTTGGCCGCCTTGGCGCCGGTAACGCTGGGATTCGGCAGGTTCTCGCCGCGGCAGATACTGATGGCATACGAATCCATGTATTTTTCAGCAGAGCGCACGCAGTCTGCCTTCGCGCGATAGCTTTCCATATCCGAGCGCAGCGCCTTGCGCACGCGCGTCACATCCGCCCCGCAGCGGCGCAGATAAGCGGCCGCCTCAAAGGTACGCACGCCCGTCTTGGCATTAAAACTGTCCGTATCGATGATGATGCCGGCATACATGCAGTCCGCTTCAAGGCTGCGGATACGGACATTCTCCTCAAAGTACTGCAGAATTTCCGCCACCATCTCGCAGGCGGAGGAAGCCGACGGTTCAATGTAGGAAAGGGAGGCTTTTTCAATGGTGTCCGTTGCCTGGCGGTGATGGTCAAATACAACAATCGAGGACGTCTGATCCAGGATTTCACGGCATTCTACCATGCCGGGCCGGTTCGTATCCAATACAACCACTACCGTATTGTCATTAACCATCTTCATGGCCTGCTCATGGGTGATAAACAGGTCCGGATTGTAATCCTTGCTCTCACGGAAAGTTTTCAGCCAGTAAGCTATATTCGCATTCGGCGCTCCCAGCACAATGTGTGCCGGCTTGCCGATCGTCGCCGCTGCGCGGCAGATTCCCACGCAGGCGCCGAACGAATCCATATCCGTCATCTGATGGCCCATGGCCACAACATTATCCCTGGTAAGCATCATGTCCCGCAGTGCCTGTGCCTTAACCCTTGCCTTTACACGGGTATTGCGCTCGCTGTGCTGTGTTTTGCCGCCGTAAAACCGGATATCATTTCCGTCCTTGATGACGGCCTGATCGCCGCCGCGTCCGAGCGCCATATCGATGGCGCTCCGGGCCGCCTCATAATTGTCCGGATAATCCTTGCCATTGACGCCAATGCCGATACTGATGGTCATGGCTGCATCGCCGCTCACATTGATTGTTTTCACACCGTCCAGGATTGAAAAGCGGTCCGTTTTCATGCTGTCCAGACTTTTATTATCGCACAGAACCAGAAATTTGTCCTTTTCAAGTTTCTTGACCAGCCCGTCCACCGCTGCGAAATATTTATTGACGCGCCGTTCCACCAGAACATTAAACAACGACTGGTGCACCTCGTCGGTCCGGTCAATAACTTCATCATAATTGTCGATATAGACAAGGCCTACCACCGGTTTTTCATCGTGATACGCCTGTATGTACTTTTTCAGCTCCGTCACATCGAACAGATAAACCATGTACAGATAGTTGGCATCGCCGATGCCTTCCACCATCGAGGCATCCTCGACAAGCTCATTCATCGAGATTTTCTGAATATGCGCACGGAATTTCTTGTCTGCATAAACCGTATCGACATCCTGCTCATCCGTGGTTACCGGCAGTGCCGCCCGGCTGATCTCCGGGAAAAGGCTCTCAATGTTCTTGTGAAATTTGCTGTTCCTCCCGGTCAGCTTCTGCATGTGATCATTCATCCACAGGATATGCCCGTCCGGTTCCAGCAACGCCGCCGGAATCTCGAACTGCTGCAGGATTTCCTTCTGAACCTGCCCGTAGCTGGTTGCAAAATCCACCAGCTCCCGCAGAATTTTCGGTCTGTAGAAAAAGTAAATCCACAGAATAGCTAGAAAATAGGCAGCACTGAAGATGCACGCAATTGTCCCGGAGCGCTTATCCTGCCAAAGCAGAATCCCGTCCAGTAGCAAAAGTGAAAGTGCCAGGAACACACTCCACGTCCAGTGAAATTTCAATGTGCCGCTGTATTTTGCACGCAGTTTCTTTGCAGAACTCATACCGCTCTCCCTTACCTTCCATACCTTTGGGACATCGGGAAAACTTCCCTGCCGTCAGGCAGCCATCTCCTTAAAGCGTCTTTGATATATCATTGTAGCACGATTCTCCTCCCGCGTCATTACGAAAAACGGCTGCGAACGGCCCCGCGCGAAAAACGGCAGCGGTCGGCCCTGCGTGAAAAACGGACGCGGTCGGCCCCGCGCGAAAACTGCCGCAGTCGGCCCCGCGTGAAAGGCAGCTGTGGTCGTCCCCGCATCAAAAAAGCATCCGGAGCCTGCCTGCGATTCCGGATGCTTCTGCAAATATTCTGTCCTGTTTTTTATGATAATTCTTTTTTATGATAATTCTGTCCGCACTCTTCCGTCCTTTCGAAATCAGAACTTGAAGATGGCCGCACCATAAGGCGGCAGATTATATGCAAAGCTGTACGGGCGTCCGTCGCATTCACCTGCCTCAGCCTTGTAGGTTTCCGGCTGCTCAATGCCGTAGCCGCCGTACTTTTTGTCATCGCTGTTCAAAATCAATTTATAGGTTTTCTTAACCGGAACACCGACACGATAATCCTCCCGCGCCATCGGTGTCATGTTAATCACAAACAGCAGATTATTCTTTCCGTCTGCGCTGTGACGGACAAAACTGAAGATGCTGCGGTACGCATCATCCGCGTTGATCCATTCAAAGCCCTTCGGATCGCAGTCGCACTCATAGCAGCACTTGTTTTTCTGATATACATGATTAAGGGCAGCTACATAGTCTTTCAGCTGGCGGTTGCGGTCCTCAGCCAGCAGATACCAGTCAAGTTCGCGGTCCTCGCTCCACTCGCGTGCCTGTCCGAAATCCTGTCCCATGAACAGAAGTTTCTTTCCCGGATGTCCCATCATAAACGTATAGCCGCAGCGAAGGTTTGCAAATTTGTCATCGTAATAGCCCGGCATCTTGTTGAACATGGAGCATTTCAGATGAACCACCTCATCGTGGCTGAGCACCAGAATATATTTCTCCGAGTACGCGTAGGTCATGGCAAAGGTCATGTTGTGGTGCGCACCCTTGCGGAAATACGGATCCAGCTTCATGTAATCCAGGAAGTCATGCATCCATCCCATGTTCCATTTATGCGTAAATCCAAGGCCGTCCTGCTCCGGCTTCCCGGTAACCTTCGGCCATGCGGTGGACTCCTCTGCGATCATCATAACGCCCGGATGACTGCCGACCACGACAGAATTCAGGTGCTTGAAAAATTCGATGGCTTCCAGGTTCTTGTTTCCGCCGTATTTGTTCGGAATCCACTCTCCTGCCTTGCGTCCGTAATCCAGATACAGCATGGAGGCGACGGCGTCAACACGCAGCCCGTCGATGTGAAAATCATTGAGCCAGAAAAGAGCATTGCCGATCAGGAAATTCTTGACCTCGCTCTTTCCGAAGTCAAATACCTTCGTGCCCCAGTCCGGATGCTCGCCCTTGCGCGGATCCGCGTACTCAAAGCACGGCTCTCCGTCGAAATCAGCCAGCCCGTGCGCATCTTTCGGGAAATGAGCCGGAACCCAGTCGAGGATAACACCGATTCCCTTTTTATGGAAGTAATTGACCATATACGCAAAATCTTCCGGCGTACCGTAGCGGCTGGTCGGTGCATAGTAGCCGGTCACCTGATAGCCCCAGGAAGCGTCCAGCGGATGCTCGGCGATGCCCATCAGTTCCACATGGGTATAGCCCATTTCCTTTACATAATCGGCGCAGCGTTCCGCAAACAGACGGTAGTTGTAAAAGCCGTCCTCATGCTCCCCGTGCGGATGACGCATCCAGCTGCCCGGGTGAACCTCGTAGATATTGACCGGACTTACATCCGGGTCAAAGGTCTGGCGCTTCTTCATCCAGGAATCATCCGACCATTTAATCGTATCCAGGTTTGTAATCCGGGACGCCGTGCCCGGGCGGAATTCCGCTTCGTTGGCAAACGGGTCTGCCTTGTAAAGCTTACCGCCGTTCTTTGTATAAATCAGGAATTTATACAGGTCGCCCAGGTGCGCATCCGGAGTGAACAATTCCCAGATGCCAAGCGGCTCCAGACGGTGCATTTGATGGCTTCCCTCATTCCATCCGTTGAAGCTTCCGATAACACTGACACCGGAAGCATGCGGTGCCCATACGGCAAAGTAAATTCCCTGCACTCCGTCCTTCTTTGCCTGGTGAGCGCCCAGTTTGCGGTAAATGTCATAGTGAACGCCATTGCCGAACAGATACTGATCCATATTGGTGACAAAAACACTGAACTCCTCTTTTTTCGGCGAAGCCGCCTTTTTCGCGCTCTTCGCCGGAGCCCCGGAGGCCGTACTCTTTGCTGCTTTCGTTCCGGTTTCCGCCTTCCCGGCAGATTGCTTTTTCGCCTCAGACGTCTTCCCGGCAGACTCTGCCTTTCGCTCCGCCGTCTGCGTCTTCTTTCCTTCTTCCGCCGCCTTTTTTACTGTTTCCGCCTTTGTGTCAGCCGGCTTCTCCTCTCCGGCTGCCTTCTTCACTGTCCCGCTCATCGCTGCTGCGTCTGCTTTCTTTTCCGTCTCAGGCCTCTTTTCCGCTTTTGCTTCCGCTATGACCGTCTTTTCCGCCGCCGGTTCGGTCTTTGCTCCGGTTTTCTGTACGCCCTGCTCCTTTCGGGTCAGGTCTTCCTTCTTCCTTGCCATACCCAGGATCTCCTTATCTATTGATTTTACTTTACTTCGTAATTGCCCCTCATATACATGTACCTGCTGCTGTTTTAATTCAGCCGGATCAGCGCACAGTCATTTCCCGCAACGCGGATATGCAACTGATTGTATTCCAACACAATTGTATCACCAGTACGTAAATCTGTCATTTGATTTACTTCAATTGGAGGCTGAATCCACAAATCTGCTTCCGTATCCTCGTTGTTGCAGGCGACGATCACCGCTTCGTGATCGTTCATCCGGGCAAACGCATAATGCTGGCAGGTGAGAAGAAGCTCCCTGTACTTTCCTTCGGCGATCACCGGATTTTCTTTCCGGATTTTTCCAAGCTGTGCAATGAACTCCTCCAGTCCCGGGATCGGGGGGTTCCTGGAAATGGTTTCCAGATCGACGGCCGGCCGCAGTGCCGGATCCCCATCCTCCTTGCGGCCTTCGATGCCCCATTCGCTGCCGTAATAAACGGAGGGAACGCCGGGAAGGGTGTAAACCAGCGCATAGACCGGTTTTGTATGGCGTCGTTCATTCAGCCGGCTGGCAAGGCGCGATACGTCATGATTATCTGCGAAGGTGTAAAGAACTCTCCCCTCGTAAAGTCCCCGGTTCCAGTTATCACCGAACTGACGGCGGATGGTGTGGGCGATCTCAAAATAATTGTGTGAATTGTGTCCGGACCACAGTCCCTTACTCAGCTCATAGTTGGTCACGGAATGCAGCATTTCGTCATTCACCCAGCGCGAATAGTCTCCGTGAATAACCTCACCCATCAGCCAGAAATCTTCTTTTTCATTTCCGGTCATCCAGCGCATTTCCTTCAGAAAATCAAAATCAAGACAGTCCGCGCAGTCAAGCCGGATACCGTCTATGTCAAACTCGTGAATCCAGAAGCGGATCACATCAAAAAGATAATCCTTTACTTCCCGGTTCTGAAGATTCAGGCATACCAGGTCCCCGCAGTTACGCCAGGATTCGTACCCGAATCCGTCATTGTATGCGCTGTTCCAGCCAAAATTAATACCCCTGTACCACCAGCGGTACGGCGAGTTCTCCCGGTTGGCACGGATATCCTTAAACGCGAAAAAATCACGTCCCGTGTGATTAAACACACCGTCGACCACTACGCGGATGCCCCGCTTGTGTGCTTCCTCCACCAGTCTCTTAAAGTCATCATTATCGCCCAGCCGGCTGTCCACTTTCTTATAGTCAATTGTATCGTACCCGTGGGCTGTCGATTCAAAAAGCGGTCCGATGTACAGTGCACTGCAGCTCATCTGTTCCATATGGTCCAGCCACGGAATCAGCTGGCGGAGCCGGTGAGATTCACTGTCTGTCTCCCCGCTTACGCACGGATTTACCGCCGGCGCTCCGAGAAGCCCCAGCGGATAAATGTGATAAAAAGATGCGGTTTCATACCATTTGCTCATTGTCTGTACTCCCTTCGTATGTCTGAACTTAGCGGAACAAAGGCCGCTGTCCATGTAAAAGTCTGCCTTTTTTTGTCAGCTGAAGATTCCGTACATATACTGATCAACCAGCCTGTCCAGCTGTTCTGTTTCCTCCTCGCGGCTTCCTCCGCGGTCCGCGCACCATAGAAGATACTGGTTGATCACGCCGATATAGCTCAGGGCGAACTGTTCCTCCCGGCCGTTCATGTTTCCAAGTTCATCTCCCGAATCCTCAAACATGTGTACGGCGGCCTGAAAGAGCCTGTCGGTGTACGGTTTTACGGCCATGTACCCCTCGCTTTCCGGCGCCGATGCGGAAAGCGACATCAGCAGCAGATAAAACCGGCGCTCCCGGTCAAAGAAACTGTAGCAGGAGCGGGAAACCCGGTGGAGTTTATCCCGTATGTTCTCCGCCGATGTGCACATTTTCTGTCTTTCGGCCTTCCCTTCCCCATAAAGAATATCCTTTTCCGTTGGAGTATTCCCAGCCGCTTCCTCCGGATGGGTTTCCCGAAGCAGCTTATTGAATTTTGTTTCCAGCAATTGGTCCAGCAGTCCCCGCTTGCTTCCGAAATAGTAGTAGAGCGTAGGCTTGGTAATCCCCGCCTGCCCCGCAATTTCCTGCACTCCGGTTCCATCATACCCTTTCAGATAAAACAGCTCCTCCGCACAGGAAAGTATCTTCTCTTTTGTTTCCATAGGCATACCCTTCCGTTTTCTATACCGACCGGTATATTCGTTCTCATTATACCGATCGGTATATACCCTGTCAATAAAAAATGCGTTTCGACCCGCATTACCGACTTGTTTTTTTTAACTTTTTCAGCTTATATTTAAAAAATCCAACAAAAATCAATTTTACCTTTCAATAAGATTTGACATTCCTACATTGTATTGTTAGTATGGTTCTGTAAATTGACCGATATATATCCGGTGAGATGGTCCGGACGTTTCTACCGCACTCCGTTCATGTGCGACTATTGGTGTCAGGGAGGGCACACTTCATGAGAATTCATTCATGGTGTGTCTTTTTTAGTTCCCATCAGATTCGTCGGTTTGGTTTCATCATTTTCCCGGTTGGGAGACCCTAAGGAGGAGATTGCTATGAAATTTTCAAAAATGCTGTTAACCGCCGCTCTGTCTGCATCCATGACAGCAGGAATGGCATTCGCTGCAGCCGCTGACCCGGTTGACACCGCAGATGTTAAGGTCGGTGTCATTTATGTCGGGGATGAGCAGGAAGGATACTCCAAGGCTCATATGGACGGCATCGCTGCCATGAAGGAATCGCTGGGACTTTCCGATGATCAGGTTATTGAGAAGTTCAACATTCCGGAGGATGAGAGCTGCTACGATGCAGCCGTTGACCTTGCGGATCAGGGCTGCCAGGTTATTTTCGCGAACAGCTTCGGTCATGAGGATTACATGATCCAGGCTGCCGAGGAGTATCCGGATGTTCAGTTCTGCCATGCTACCGGTTATCAGGCAGCTTCCAGCGGTCTTGACAACATGCACAACTATTTCGATGCAGTCTATGAATCACGCTATGTATCCGGTGTCGTTGCCGGCCTGAAGCTGGCAGAGCTGGATAAAGCCGGCGAGCTGGACAGCTGCAAGGATGCGGACGGCAATGTAAAGATCGGTTATGTAGGCGCTTACTCCTATGCAGAGGTTATCTCCGGTTACACGGCCTTCTTCCTTGGTCTGCGCAGCGAATATCCGAACGCGGTCATGGAAGTACAGTACACCGGATCCTGGGCTGATCAGGCGCTCGAAAAAGAAACCGCTACCGCTCTGATTAATGACGGATGCGTTTTAATCAGTCAGCACGCGGATACCACCGGCGCTGCTTCCGCATGCGAAGAGGGAAAGACCTGGCATGTAGGCTATAACGTTGGAATGCTGGATGTTGCCCCGGATTACAGCCTTACCTCCGCTTCCATCAGCTGGGGGCCGTATTATACCGAAGCTGTTCAGGACATCATCAACGGCGATGAAATCCCGGTTGACTGGTGCAAGGGCCATGCCGACGGCGCGGTTATGATCACCGACCTTGGCAAGAACGTGGCTGAGGGAACGCAGGAAAAGGTTGACGAAGTATGGGATAAGATCGACAGCGGAGAACTTCATGTATTTGATACCAGCACCTTCACCGTAGGCGGAAAAAAGATGACCACCACCGCCGGCGATGATCTGGCAGATACTTATCATAACGTTGAATACATCAGCGATGACGGAACCTATTTCCAGGAGTCCACGCTTGCTTCCGCACCGGCATTTGATACGGTTATCGACGGCATCACCGAGCTCAATCAGGTATTCTGATGGAATGAAGAATGAAGCGGATTTCCGGCGGCGGGGATCAGCCCCGCCGGAGAAATTCCAACACGGAAAGGCCGTTGCGCTGCAATGGCCTTTTCTTCTGGTTATACGGAAAATTATACCCGGGCAGACCGATGAGTCCGGGGCCGGATGCGGGAACCGGCGGTTCCTGCATCCGGCCGCAGTCTCATCAGATGACGCCGGGGTCAAAAGTTTTTTTGATCCCGATGATACCGCCTGATCTGCGAATCCTGCAGATCTTTATTAAAGGAAAGAGGACTGAGTATGGCTGAATATGCAATTGAGCTGAGGGGAATAAGCAAGTACTTCGGCAAAGTCGCCGCCAATGAAGACATTTCGCTTACGCTGAAAAAGGGTGAAATTCTGGCGCTGCTCGGCGAAAACGGCAGCGGAAAAACCACGCTGATGAATATGCTCTCCGGCATCTATTTCCCGGACAAGGGTCAGATTTTTATAGATGGAAGGGAAGTTGTCATCCGTTCTCCGAAGGACGCCTATGCCCTGGGAATCGGAATGATCCACCAGCATTTCAAACTGATTGAGGTTTTTACGGCTGCCGAAAATATCATTCTGGGCATGGACGGCCGGTCCATGATCGATATGAAAGCAGTGACGAAAGATGTGCAGGCACTGATTGACCGCTACGGATTTCATCTGGATCTGAACAGGAAGGTTTACGACATGTCCGTTTCCGAGAAACAGACGGTCGAGATTGTCAAAATGCTGTACCGCGGCGCCGGCATTCTGATCCTGGATGAGCCTACAGCCGTGCTGACTCCGCAGGAGACCGATCACCTGTTCAGCGTCCTTAGAAAAATGAAGGCGGACGGCAAATCCATCATTATCATCACGCACAAGCTGCATGAGGTTCTGGATATCTCCGACCGCGTTTCCATCCTTCGCAAGGGCCGCTACATCGGAACCGTTGATACGAAGGATGCCACCGGACAGTCTCTTACGGAAATGATGGTCGGCGAAAAGATGTCCCTGGATATCGAACGTCCGGAACCGGAAAACAGGAAGCTGTGTCTGGAGGTCAGAAACCTTACCTGCCTGGATGAGTACGGGATCACTGCGCTTGATCGTGTAAGCTTTACCGCGTACAGCGGTGAAATCCTGGGCATTGCCGGCATTGCCGGAAGCGGCCAGAAACAGCTGCTGGAGGCTATCGCAGGATTGCAGGCGGGGACCGGCAGCATCCTTTTCACGGATCCGGAAACCGGCAGAAAAGAAGAGCTTATGGGGCGCGATCCGCTGTCCATCAAGCGGATGGGGGTATCGCTTGCATTTGTTCCGGAAGACCGCCTGGGCATGGGACTGGACGGAAACATGGGCATGCCCGGCAACATGATGATCCGGACCTACCGCAACGGCAAAGCCCCGCTGCTGGAGCAGAAGGGACCGCGTGATCTTTCCCTGAGAATCAAGGCGGACCTGGGTGTGGTAACACCGGATATCAATTACCCGATCCGCCGTCTGTCCGGAGGCAACATACAGAAAATACTGGTCGGACGAGAGATTGCCAGCGCGCCGAAGCTGCTGATGACAGCCTATGCCGTGCGGGGACTTGATATCAACACATCCTATGCTATTTATCATCTGCTGAATGAGCAGAAGAAAAAGGGCGTCGCCGTCATCTACGTAGGCGAGGATCTGGATGTACTGATGGAATTATGTGACCGTATTCTGGTGCTGTGCGACGGCAAAGTATCCGGCATCGTGGACGGACGCACGGCGGCAAAGGACCAGATCGGCCGCCTGATGACAACAGTCGGGGAGGCAGCATCATGAAAGAACCATGGGTACGTGTAGTTAAAAGAGACGAGATTTCCCTGGCAAGGAAAATCTGGGTGAGAGTGGCAGCCATCCTTATCTCGCTGCTCGTCTGCGCCTTCTTTATTTATGCCGTCACACGCTCCGATCCTGCGGATGTGTACCGCAGCCTGGTAGACGGCGCCGTCGGCAGCTCACGCCGAAGCTGGAGCACCATCCGCGATACGATGATCCTGCTGGCGGTTTCGCTGGCAGTTACTCCCGCCTTCAAAATGCGCTTCTGGAATATCGGCGGCGAGGGGCAGATTCTGGCCGGCGGCATCATTACGGCGGCGTTCATGCGCTATTGCGGTGACTCCATGCCGACGCCGCTGCTTTTCCTGTGCATGATCGTATCCAGCTGCCTGGCGGGACTGATCTGGGCCGTCATTCCGGGCATTTTCAAGGCACACTGGAATACGAATGAAACCCTGTTCACGCTGATGATGAACTACATCGCCATCCAGATCACGGCCTTTTTCAGCATTGTCTGGGAAGCGAAAAAGGGATCCGGCACCATCGGTATTATTAACCAGAAAACCAAATCCGGCTGGATCAGCACCTCCTTCCTTTCGGGTCTCTTCGGGAAATTCAACTACAGCCTCAATCTGATCATTGTGCTGGCACTGATGATCTTCATGTACATTTATCTGAAATACACCAAGCATGGGTACGAAATAGCGATCGTCGGTGAAAGTGAAAACACGGCGCGTTACGCCGGCATCAACGTAAAAAAGGTTATTCTCAGAACCGTCGCCCTGTCGGGCGCTATCTGCGGTTTTACCGGTTTCCTGCTGGTTTCCGGAAGCTCGCATACCATCTCCACCAGCACGGCCGGCGGACGCGGATTTACCGCCATCATTGTGTCCTGGCTGTCGAAGTTCAACCCGTTCATGATGCTGCTGATTTCGTTTTTCCTTGTGTTTATGGGAAACGGCGCAACCCAGATCGCCAGCGAATTCAAGCTGAACGAGTCGGCTTCCGAGGTAATTGAAGGTATCATCCTGTTCTTCATCATCGGAAGCGAATTTTTTGTAAATTATAAGCTTGTATTCAGTCATTCGAATAAGAAGGAGGAAGCGGCATGAATTTCTTAGTCAAATTATTTACAGGTATTTTCTCCGTAACCTTCTTTCAAAGTGCCATTACACAGGGCATTACGCTGCTGTACGGCGCCTCCGGCGAAATCCTGACGGAACGTTCCGGCAATCTGAACATGGGCATTCCGGGTATCATGTACATGGGCGGCATCGGCTCACTGGCCGGCGCTTTCCTGTATGAGCAGGGAACCGGCCGTCCGAACGGCTGGATCGGCGTGCTTTGCGCCATTCTCGGATGCCTTATCCTGTCGTTTCTCGGAACACTGATATACTGCGTACTGACCATCACGCTGAAAGCCAACCAGAACGTATCCGGTCTGGCGCTGACGACCTTCGGTGTCGGCCTCGGCAACTTCATGGGCGGTTCCTTCTCCAAAATCACCGGAACGGCCGGGCAGATCACCGTTTACACCACCGGGCAGGCTTTCCGCACAAAAATCCCTTTCCTCTCGGATCATCTCGGAATTTTCGGACAGCTGTTTTTCAATTACGGCTTTCTGACTTACCTTGCCATCCTGATTGCCGCTGCCGCAACTATTTTCCTGTTCCGTACCCGCCACGGCCTTGCGCTGCGCGCCGTCGGGGAAAACCCGGCTGCGGCCGATGCGGCTTCCATCAACGTAACCCGCTATAAATACTGGGCTACGCTTGTGGGCGGCATGATTGCCGGTTTCGGCGGCATGTACTTCGTCATGGAGTATCTGGGCGGTACCTGGCAGAACAACGGTTTCGGAGACCGCGGCTGGCTGTCGGTAGCTCTGGTTATCTTCGCCATCTGGAACCCGAGCCGGGCCATCTGGGGCTCCATCCTGTTTGGTGCTCTCTACATCCTGTTCGCCTATGTCCCGCTGGGGCAGGCCTTCCAGGAGCTGTTTAAGATGGCTCCGTACCTGGTTACCATTATCGTTCTGGTGGCTACCTCGCTTCGCCGCAGGAAAGAGACACAGCCCCCGGCAAGCCTCGGTTTAAGCTACTTCCGCGAGGACCGGTGATCCCGGCGATCCCCTGCCGGACAGATTGCGGCTGCAGGGCATAGATGAACTGCTGCATTGTGATCTTCCTATAACTAAAAAATAATCCGTAAGAAAAGAAGGACGTGTAAAAATGGTCTCCCGTTTTTACACGTCCTTTTTCCTTTGTGTTTTATCTTCCGCAGCCTCTTTCCTTCCGCCGCGGCTGATTACTTAAAATCTTTCTCGTTCAGGATTATTCTGTTTTCCTCATCGTAGCGGTTCTTTCCGCCAAACAGGCGGCGGCCAAGCTTGTTTGATTTTACAAATGCATTATCCAAACATTCATCAATGGAAGTTATGGATACGCTGCTGTCCTCGCTCAGCTTTTTAAGTTTTGAAAGAAGGGCTGCCTTCCCGCTCTCGCTGAGGGCATAGCCTTTCGTATCGGCATAGCTTTGGGCGAAGCGGAGCAGATCTTCATCCGAAAATTCCGGAATATAAATCTGTGATGTAAACTTCATGGTGAAGCGCGGATGCCGCATCAGCAGCTCATGAATGTATTTCTGTTCATCTTCCAGGATGATGATCAGCCCGTCTGTTCTGAATTCCATGGCGGTTGTCAGCTGGTCGGCGATGGTGTCGCTCAGATCACCGGCTTCCTCCACAATCAGCACGCCTCCGGCTATTTTTGCGATCGTCGCCGGAATATCCTTCCGGTTCAGATCGGTAGCGTAAATGCGCGCCATCTTAATATATTCACTGCCGCGTTCCTTTGCAACTGCCTTGGCGATACCCATGGCGATGGTTGTTTTACCGCAGCCATGTCCGCCGAAAATCAGCACATTGCCCGCCCGTGAGGTCCGGTCCGTTCCCTTTTCCACTGCATTTTCAATAGCGTAGGCGATCTGGCTGTCCAGATGCGGGATTTCAAGGAAATCGCGGAACAGTCCGCGTAGCTCCGCCGGCACCTTCGGTGCGCTGACATCCTCCTGCCCTGAGCCATCTTCCGGATTCATCCCGTTTCTTTCCGCTGACGGTGTCTGTGCTTCCCCGGCTGCCGCTGCATCTTCGCCGGTTATTTCGGTAAGCTCTCCCGCCGTTTCCGGCTGCGCCTTTATTTCTCCGCTCTCTTCTTTTGCCGCTGTCTGTTCTTCCGGTCCCGGCTCTCCGGTCTGCAGGTTCTCTTCCGAAGGCGCTCCGGCTTCTTCCGTGCATCCGGCATTTCCAGCTTCTTCAGAGCCTGTCTGACGCTTCGGCAGCGAAGCCGGCGACTCTTCGCTTCGGTCCGCCTCTTCCGCCTCTTTCCTTATTTCCTGCGCCGCAGCGCTCTGGATGCCTTCGGCATTTTTCTGCATTCCGCTCAACGGCATGCGCTCATATAAAGATGCGATCTCATCCACCGGGAAGATGCGGGTTTTCGCCGAGAGGATTGATTTCATTTTTTCATCTTCCTCTTCCGCGCCGTTCTGTTTTGCCTCCGGATGTTCGGATACAGCTTTCATATTTTCATATTCGGACATTTCTTTCTGCGCATCCGCTATTTCAGCTGCGCTTTCATCCGCCTCCGGTTCTTTTCCGGTATTTTCTTCTTCCTGTGCACCTGCTTCCTGTGAAAAAGCAGCCTGCAGATCCTGCGTATCCGGAACTGTATGCACCGGTTCTTCATATGCTGTTTTCTCTGCTTCTTTTTCCTCCGTGTGGGGCTGAATTCCCATATTCAGCAGGGCTTCATCGACAGCGGACAGTACGCCGCCGCGCACCGCGCCGGTTTCATTCTGCCGGTTCGCTCTGGCCTTTGCCGCTGCTTCCCGGACTGCATCGCCTCTTTCTCCCATGGAAAGGAGAACGTCATCAATGGTAACCTGCCCGGCTGTCGCTTTCTTTCGCAGATCCGGCATGCTGAATCTCTGCCGGAAATTCATCTGCTCCTCCCGGGCAGCCTTTATTTCATCCTGCTGCTCACGCTTGGATTCTTCAATCGCACGGTCCATGGCGGCTTCATCCGGATCTTCGGTATCGCGGTCACTGATCCCGGATGTGATTTCACGAAGGTTCTTTGCAGCCCCGTCCTGAACCTCGTCCAGAGAAATTTCCGGCTGAGGCGCCGGTTTCGGCATGTTCCTTTGTCCGGCTGCCGCAGCCACGTTCTCATCTTTCACGGCTGCCTCCGCCTGTGCTCCGTTCCTTTCTGCCGATTCTTCGTCCTGGTATCGGACGCTCCGGGCTGCCGCTTTCTTTTCCTCCATGGCTTCGGCTGCTCCCGCCCTCAGTTCCTCCGCGGTTTCACTGATCGCACGGTCAGCCGCTGCATCTGCTTCGGCCGTTGTTTTTACAAACAATCCGGATCCGCCCTCCGCTGCCGGGATGTTTTCATCGCTCCGGCTGCTGTCATTTCCTGACGGCCTTGCCGCATCGGCAAACCGGATTTCTCCCGTATCCATCGGGCTGGTCTGATCCAGTTTTCTTTCCAGCTTGCTCACGGCATTCTCAGCCGCTCTGCGCCGTGCGGTACTCTCCGCTGCCTGCTGCCCCTGCAGTCCGGCTTTTTTCTGTTTCCCGGCTGCCACGGAAACATCGCGGGCAATCGACCGCTCTGTATTTTCAACAATGGTCTCCGCCAGCGTAGGATTGCTGGTATCAACCATTACCTTTTCATTTCCAAGCTCCGGCTCTTTGCTGTTATTCTCTTCCTCGTCCTCCTCCGGCTCAAAATCCGTTTCTCTGGCATCAAACCGGTGATCATAGATCTCCTGCTGTTTCGGAGTCAGCGGAGCGTAGCGCATTTTAAGTTCCAGCGCCTTGATCACATACTTTCCGCTGTGAAACCAGAGTACCAGGTCATCACAGGTGGTCAGACATTCCTGAATTCTGTCCGCCTCGCGGTACAGCTTCGCCAGTTCATAAGCATACTTCTCGTTGTATTCCTGATCAAGATATTCCTTCAGAATGGCGATCTGCTCATCCAGTGATGAGCCGCGCCCGCGATAGATTTTATATTTAAGAATATACCGGTTATTATCATGAGGAGCTGCCTGGACGTACTCGGAGTAATATTCAATGGCCTCGTCAAACTGCTTCAGATGAATGCATACTTCCACCAGACGGTAGAGAATGGTTCTGCCCACAGGAGAGCGCTTATACGCCATCAGCAGCAGTGCCTTGCTGTCCTCATACCTGTGTTCCGCCTCATATATCTCGCTGACCATACAGAGCGTGCGGACATTCCGGACCCGTTTCCAGTCAACGGTATCCGCTGTTTCCGCCGCCACCTCATAATTCTCCTGGTCAACGTACTTTTCTATTTCCTGCAGCTTGAGGTTATATTCGTTTTTGTCCAATACAGTTCACCTCACAAAAATCTTTATATAAGAACATGTTATCAGGCAAATCTCTTTTCCTTACTTGTCTGATAAATCATTATAACTCTACCATATTGAAAGAGCAAATTCAACGAAAAGCGCCGCCTGTACGACTTCATGATTTCCTCCAGGTCGACGGTGCAAACAGAGAAAATACCGGGAACAGCTCCAGACGCCCCGCGATCATGTCAAAGGTCAGCACAATCTTGGACAGGCCGGAAAGAGAGCTGAAATTGGCTGACGGTCCCACCTTGCCAAGACCGGGTCCGATATTATTCAGCGTGGCCGCCACCGCGGTAAAGCTGGTTTCCAGATCAAAATTGTCCAGACTTACCAGCAGAACGGAAAATACAACCACCACCATGTAAGCGCTCAGATAGGTCAGCACAGAGCGGCGAACCGTGTGTTCTACCTGTCTGCCGTCCATGGTAACCTTGCGGATGGTATGCGGATGCGTCAGAAAATATACTTCCTTGACAACGCTCTTGCACAGGATCTGAACACGGGATACTTTCAGGCCGCCGCCGGTACTGCCCGCGCAGGCACCGACAAACATCAGCGTCACCAGCAGCGCCTTTGAAAACGAGGGCCACAGGTTAAAATCCGTAGTTGCAAATCCGGTGGTCGTAATGATGGAGCCGACCTGGAATGCGGCATCCTTCAGCGCTGTACCCCTGCTGGAATACAGTGAGCTGATGTTAACCGTGATCATGGCGATGGAAGCGGCAATGATGCCGAGGTAGACAAATACCTCTGAAATATGCATGGCATCCTTCAGCCGCTTTCTGGAAACATAGTAATAGAAGTTAAAGTTTACGCCGAACATGATCATGAAAATGGTAATCACAATCTGCTGGAAAGCCGTATAGTCCGCACAGCCGGAATTCAGGACCGAGAAGCCTCCGGTGCCGGCGGTTCCGAATGTAATGCACAGTGTATCGAACAAGGGCATGTGCCCCAGCAGAAGAATGACAATTTCCACTATGGTCAGCCAGATATACAGTTTGTACAGTGTCAGTGCCGTCGTTTTTACCTTCGGAACCAGCTTGGAAACCGACGGGCCGGGGCTTTCCGCCTTCATCAGGAACATCTCACTTCCGCCGGCCAGAGGCAGAAACGCAATCATAAATACAATAACGCCCATGCCGCCGACCCAGTGGGTAAAGCTGCGCCAGAAAAGAATGCAGTGCGGTACGGCTTCCACATTCGTCAGTATGCTGGCTCCGGTGGTCGTGAAACCGGAGGCCGTCTCGAAAACAGCATCTATAAAGCCCGGGATGGAGCCTGACAGAACAAATGGAATCGCTCCGAAAATACTCAGCACGATCCAGGCAAGGGCTGTGATGGCATACCCTTCCCTTGCGTATATTTTCTTGTCCTTCGGTTTGAAAAAAAATACAAACACACCGGGTACCAGACAGGCCAGCATGGATGCAAGCAGGCTTAAAACCGCCTGTTCATGATATATTATTCCGGTGATGACACTGGGGAGCATAAACATAGCCTCAAAATCGAGGAGCCATCCCAGTACATAAAATACCATACTAAAATTCATGTCACAGGCACCTTATCTGTCTTCAAAAATATCATCTATGTCATCAAGTTGAGAGTCGACGGTAACTACAACCACGGAATCCCCGGGCAGAAGGACATCGGCGCCGCGGGGCTGGATTATTTTTCCATCTCTGGTAATGCAGGCAATCAGTACGTTTTTACGGATTGGAAGGGCCTGAAGAGATATATTCTTCCGCTTGAAATCGTCCTTGATCGTAAACTCAATTGCCTCCGCACGCCCGTCTATGATTTTATGGAGTGTTTCCATATTGCTTCCGCTGGCATTGCGCCTTGCACGTACGTACTGCAGAATGTATTCCGCTGTCAGATGGCGCGGCTCAATGGTGCTGTCCAGGTTCAGGGAATCAATAACTTCCTTGAAGGTTATATGATTGATTTTCGTGATAACCTTGCGCACGCCGGACTGTTTTGCGTACAGGGACAGGATGACGTTTTCCTCGTCAATGCCGGTAAGTGTTACAACGGCATCGCAGCTGCCAAGGTCCTCCTCTTCCAGAAGCTCACGGCTGGATCCATCCCCGTGAATGACCGTAATCCGCGGCATTTTTTCACTCAGAAACTCGCAGCGCTCAAATTTTTTTTCAATGATCTTTACACTCATGCCGTAGGCGCTGAGGGCTTCTGCCAGATAGTAGGCAATATCGCCGCCGCCGATGATCATGACGCGGCGTACCGGCTGCTGGCGAATTCCGATATGCCTGAAAAATATCTTTTCCGCGTCCGCCTCGCAGACGATGGAGATGTCGTCACCGCTGCGCAAAATATAATTACCGTTCGGGATAACGATCTGTCCGTCTCTCTGCACGGTACATACCAGCACATTTGCATTCAGTCTGTGATGCATTTCAACCAGAGAAAGTCCGTCTACCTCACTTTTTTCCGGGATGCGCAGCCGAAGCAGCTCTACGCGGCCCCGCGCAAAAGTGGTTACCTCAATTGCAGACGGCACGCGCAGAATTCTTGCAATTTCGCTGGCTGCCGTCTGCTCCTGATTGATGATCATCGCAAGGCCAAGCTCTTCCTTCAGGAACGGAACCTCCGTGTTGTACTCCGGGTTCCGCACTCTTGCAATGGTACTGCAGTTGCCGGCCTTTTTGGCAATCAGACAGCAAAGAAGGTTCAGCTCATCTGATCCCGTCACGGCAATCATCAAATCCGCGCTGCCGACTTCCGCTTCCAGCTGCGTAGGATAGCTTGCGCCGTTGCCTACAACGCCCATAACGTCGTAACGGTCACAGACGGTCTGAACCACCTGTTCATTCTTGTCGATAATGGTTATGTCATTGCCTTCATGGCTGAGCACTCCGGCAAGTTCCTCGCCGATTTTTCCGCAGCCAATTACAATAATTTTCACTTCAACACCCTCCGCATAACCGGATGCCCCGATCTTTTCTTAACATTCATCCATGATTCGTCCTGGAAAGAGCGTCCGGTGAGTTACCATGACACACAGTAACACAGAATAAATATATCATAAACTCCCACAAAATTAAATAAATTTCCACAGAAATACAAACATACGCACCGCCCGGAAATGCAGACGCGCGCAGCATAAAAAGGCGATCCGCCTTCTGCGGACCGCCTGTCATTTTATATTTTATTTAGTTTTCAATTCAATTGTATTAATATACATCTGATTGACAGTATTTACATCGGAGGATTCTTCCTGCATTCTATCTTAAAAATATCTTCCAACACATATAACAGCTATTCCTGCTACGCTGTTCTCCGATACTCTTATTTCTCATTACAACTTCAATAAATATCAAATTCTGACAGTTCCTTGTGCTGTCGTTTTCTATTCAATACCTCATGACTTGTAACAAAATTGATTTTCTTTTTTCATCAGCCGCCTGGATTTAATCTTTCATCTGTGCTTTCAGCTTCTTATCTCCGATGTTCGATATAAATTCGATTTTTATGAAAGACAGTGAAAAGAGGTAAAGCTGCAGGAAACTTCCGCCTTTCTACAGGTATACTGATGTGAAATTGTCTCCATTTCCATTGGACTCAGCCTCCTTCTGCATATCTGATCTTCTCTTCAGATATCCTGATATTTCAAAGACAGCTTTCCGGGTTCCTTTCGGATCCGATACCGGTTTTTCGTCTTTCCGGCCCTGTCCTTCGGATCAGTCCGGAACGATCATTTTTGTACAGGATAAAAGCCATATCCAGTTTGCAGCCTGTCCTGCTCTCTGACTCCTGGCCATCCACCCTTTATATCATCCGACTTTTTTCTATTCGGATTGTGGCTGTCCTTGATTTATCTAAATAATAGCATCCGCATTTTGTTTTGTCAACCGTTCTTTTCAGATTATTCCGTGCATTTCTCCTGTTTTATTTTGCTATATTGCCTATATTTCAGCATAATCATTGACTATTTTTAATTCATTGCATATTTGTCTGAATATTCAGTTATCTTACTCTTCCGGAATAACCAGTTTTTTGCTTATGGTTACCGCCAGGGAGCCCGGTCCGATGTGGCAGGAAATACTGAGGGGAAGCGGCTGAATGACAATGTCATGGTTCGGATAAGCTGTGTTTACCTCTTTTATCCACTCATGGACGGTTTCCTGGCCGGCCGTGTACGCGCCGGCTATGACGGCATCCTCCGGATGATCCCCCAGCCTGAAGCGCTCTTTCATATCCTTGTCCACCGCTTCCAGCATGGTGGTTTTTGCCTGTTTGACGGTGCGGCATTTGGCATACGCATCCAGCTTCTCGCCCTGAATCTGCAGCACCGGCTTCAGTCTCAGCAGCGTCCCAAGGGCAGCCGCTGCCGGTGTAATTCTGCCGCCCTTCTTCAGGTACTTCAGGGTGTCCACCATGATATAAATACTTGAATCAAATTTGGTATCCTCCAGAATCTGTCTGATCCTGGCCCCGCCAAACCCCCGGTCCGCCATCTCTTTCGCATCCAGAACGCTCTGACGCTGTGTAACGGAAATCCTCTGATTATTTACTACAAACACACGGCCTTCATACTTATCGTCCTGCGCTGCCAGTATAGCCATGCTGCAGGAGCTGGAAAGCCCGCTGGACATGGGAATGTAAACTATATTTTCATAATCCTTCAGAAGTTTGTCCCAAAGGTCTGTAACATCGCCCCGGGCCGGTGTGGAGGTGCTGATATCCTCACCATTTTTCAGATGTTCGAAAAATTCGTCCCATGTCATTGTGACGCCTTCGTAATAGAGTTTTCCGCCCACATAAAAAGGCATCGGGACCACATAAATCCCTCTTGCACCGGCTTCATCCTGAAAGATGCCGCTGTTGCTGTCTGTAACAATCGCTGTTCTGGTCATGCGCTGACTCTCCTGTTTCTGGATTTCCTAAAACCTTTTCCTGTACAAATTCCACGCAACGGCTGAATTTATACACGAATGATATCATACACGTTCGGGCTATGGCAAGGTAGTGTACAAAACCATGTGCTGGCGTATGGGGATGTGCTTTTTGCTGTTCTTTCGTGAGGCGGCCCCGGGACGCTTCTCTCCTTCGAACGTGCACCGCCGGGCGCATGTGAAAAAAGAGGGTCGAAAAAAGAGGGTCCGCCTGCGGCGTTCCCTCTTTTCTGTCTGTTTTTGTTTATTTTTCAGCCGATCAGATCTTATTGTCGGATCCAAGTACGTCTTTGATCTTGTGCTCAACGATTGCCTTAACGTTTGCACGGCCATCGCTGATGTACTGTCTCGGATCGAAGTGATCCGGATGATCGATGAAGTGTTTGCGGATGCCTGCGGTCATGCCCAGACGAAGGTCGGAGTCGATGTTGATCTTGCAGACAGCGCCTCTTGCAGCTTCACGAAGCTGATCTTCCGGAACGCCGATGGCGTCAACCAGTTTTCCGCCGTTCTCGTTGATAATCTTTACGTATTCCTGCGGAACGGAGGAGGATCCGTGAAGAACGATCGGGAAGCCCGGAAGTCTTCTTGCTACTTCTGCCAGAATGTCCAGACGAAGCTGCGGCTTTGTTCCCGGTTTGAATTTGTAAGCGCCATGGCTGGTTCCGATGGCAATTGCCAGGGAGTCAACACCTGTTCTCTTAACAAACTCTTCTACCTGATCCGGATCGGTATAGAATGCCTTGTCCGCTTCTACGGAAACAGCATCCTCAACGCCTGCCAGGGTGCCAAGCTCTGCTTCAACGACAACACCATGGTCATGAGCATAGTCAGCTACCTTCTTGGACTCGGCAATGTTCTCTTCAAACGGATGGCCGGAATAATCAATCATGACAGAAGTGAACCCATGATCAACGCAATCCTTGCAGATATCAAAATTTGCGCCGTGATCCAGATGAAGAACCATCGGTACTTCCGGATGAAGCTCCACAGCCGCCTCAACCAGCTTTACAAGATATACGGAGTTAGCATATTTTCTTGCTCCCTGAGAAGCCTGAAGGATAACCGGGCTCTTCAGTTCAGCTGCAGCATCGGTAATTCCCTGAACAATTTCCATGTTATTGATGTTGAATGCACCAATGGCATAGCCGCCATCGTACGCTTTCTTAAACAGTTCGGTACTTGTAACTATTGGCATGACTTATTCCACCCTTTCTTAAAATAGATATGTTGGTTAGGAGTTTGCCCCGAAGCTCTTCCTGAGGGAGCTTCGACCCGCCCTCATTATATCTTTTTTTCAACTGATTGGCAATAAAGATAAAGCGCGGACGTGAACTTTTTCATAAACAGTTCACATCTGCGCTTTTCTTTTTATAAGGGTTACATATGCTTTCCGTTATCGCACTTCTCCGTATCCGGGTCCGTATTTCAGCCGTTTTCCTTCTCTTTTCTGCGGCGCTTTGCCCGGATAACCAGCAGAACGATGATCACCGCTGCGCTGATGCCAAGACCGGCAGCCAGCGGAAGGAGCGGGGAAGCATCCCCTGTCTTCGCACCGGCGTTTCCGGTTTTCGCCAGCTCCTGGGCTTCCGCCAGCGCCGCCGAATCTCCGGCAAAGCCGCTGGAAGGATCCGTGAGCTGCTGCGCTGTCGCACTTCCGGACACGATGCTGTTGGTAAATACAACCTCATCGCTCATGTTGGAAGCATTCAGTGTTACGGATGCCTTATTTTGTGAAATATCGTATCCGAATGCTTTGCCGGAGCTGACCTTAGTTCCATTCTTATCTACCTCGGCAAAGTAGAAGGTAACTGCGTGGCTTTCAGCACGATTCAGATTAATGGTCAGCGATGCGGTTACCGTGCTGGCATTCTGGAACGTCAGCGGCCGGATGTAATACGGCTTTCCGCTCATGGAAGAATCACGCCAGATGCCGATGTAGTACACGGAATTCACCGCCATCGGCCGGCCTTTGAAAGTAACCTTCTTGGTCAGCGTCAGCTTCGCGCGCCCGTCTCCGTAATTATCCGTTTCCGCCGGATCCGGACGCACACTGTCCGAAGTGAGGCGGTTGACAACGGCAATGGTTTCATAATTCTTTCCGCCGTCCGCCTGCTCGTATGTTTTCGGTGTGACCGTCTGGGCCTCCGGCGCATAGGATACGGAATATTTCCCCTCCGTATCCGTTTCCGTGACCTTTACCTTCGCGTCCTTCCCGATTTTGCTCATTCGGATATCCACGGCAATGGAAGCCTGGCTTGTATTCCGGAATTTGTAGGAGCCGGAGGTGATTTTGCTGCCGGTCGCAGCATCCTCCATGCGAAAGTGTACGGTTTCCGTACCTGCATTGGCGCTTCCGTCTTTCTTCAGCATGCTTTTGCTGATATAGAAACGGACCGTTGATTTCTGACTGAAGTAATCCGGATTCCGCGCTGCTGCGCTGTCATCGTACACGTTGGCGAATTCGGCCTTTGCCGTCTCCTGTCTGCTTTTTGAGGCAAAGGAAACTGCAAACCCGTTGCCGTGTGCGAAGTTTTTGCCATTTTCGCTCTTTTTATAGTAAACCGCAAAGGATGCCCCCTGCTCATCCACGGCTTTTTCGGTCAGAACATTGCCGTACCGGTCCGTTTCCGCAGCGTAGTACTTTGTCCCGGTAAGGCCGGAGTAACGAACCATTCCGCTGTCATATCCGCGCTTTACCGTCAGCGTCTTTACCTCGCTGACACGCTGTGTCTTCGCGCTGTCGCTGAACAGTGCAAAATAATAATCCAGATCCTGAACGGCATAGAGCGGCTGAAGTTTACCGTTCTTCAGCCATCGTATTCTTTTAACAACCTGAATCCCATCGCCTGTCGTCAGAGCGCTCTGGAGGCTGTGGACAAAGGTAAGATCCAGCCTGGCCGCATAGGATATCTTTCCGTCCGCGCCGGGCAGGGCGAAGGCAAGCTGTCCTTCGAAGGTACGTGTCACCGTCAGGGCGATGTCCATGCCTCCGGCTGTCTGCCCGGTTCCATCGGATACAGCAGAATTCTTGAACCGGTAGCTTCCGGACGGCAGTTTCAATTCGGAAATCACAATCCGGGCGGAAGTTCCGGCATTCTTCAATGCTGCAAGCTCCGGATTGGCTGTCTCATCCAGGATAATCGTCTGAGGCTGTCCGATGGAAGTAGATTCATATAAGGCCTCGCTGCCGTCCCGTTTTTTCAGTACCTGTCCGTCCGATGTCTTTACGGTGTACTGCGCTCCGGCAAGAGCCTTCGGCTTATCTGTATTATCATCCGTTGTCGTAAGTGTGAGGGTAAGCGCCGACGCCTTTCGGTGCAAAAACTTCAGCGTATATCCTTCCGTATCCGCTTCTTTAATGCTGAAGCTGCCATTCTCGTTTTTTATAATGGTAAGCGTCTGAACCGGCGCTCCCGTGTTCTGCTCAAATGCCGCACCGGTACTGATGTATCCGGCCGGCACGGTGGTTTCCGCCACCCTGAGCGTTCGCTCCTTGCCTGCTGCCATGCCGGCAAAAGCCGTATAGCGGCCGGGTGCAAAGGAAGCTGCAGTATCTCCGCCGGCCGTCGATGCAAAGGTAACTTCTTCCTCACGCGCCTCATCCGTACGAAGGGCTTCCCCTGTTCCATCCTCCAGCGTATAAACCGCGCCATTAAGTGCCGCACCGTTCTCATCCGTGGTACTGATTCGGAAGGAAACCGAAGCCTCCCTGTTTTTAATCTGAACCGGCTGGTCACCCGCAGCCACCGTTCCATCTTCCGTCAGTGCAATCACCTTCGGGTAAGTATCTTCAGGTTCTGAAATATAATATCCATCCGGGACAAGGGTTTCCTCCAGATACAGGGCCGCTCCCTGCGGAATTTTGGCCGCGTCAAACGTAAGCACGGCAATTCCCGTGCTCTTCCCTGCTTCCGCCTGCGCTTTTACTGCCGGCGGCGCTGTGCTTTCCGTCTCTTTGGACGCCGGATCCGCTCCGATGTCCGTTATGGTCCCGTCCTCGCCTTTGGCATAGAGATAGAAACCGGCGCCGCCTAAATAAACGGTACGACCGGCTAAAGATTCTTCATCAACGGCACCCACGCGAAGTGTAATCATCCGCGGCTGGACGGAATTATCTTCATTTTCCGTTTCCATGGCCGGTGCCGCTTTTGCCTTCGCCGGCGCCGCAGCATCGGGTTCTTTTGCCGTCTCTTCCGCTGATGACGCGCCGTATAGGGACGCTGTTACCGAGGCACCGGAGGTAAAGTGTACGCTGCCGGCGTATACAGCACCTGTCAGCTGTTTTTGAACAGTAAACAGGGATGCTGTCGGTGCCAGATACGTTCCCGCCGCAGCCGTTTTCAGTGTGGCATGGCCGGTGTACGCCGTATAGCTGCCGTTTTCATCCAGGGCGGTCAGATTGTAAATCACGCGCCCCGACGTTCCCGCTCTTACCTGTTTTTCATCCGATGACGCGGCATTTGAATTCGTCACGTTCCAGGAAGGAAGCACCAGATCCTGATTTTCGGAGGCTGCCACTATATTGATAACCGCATCCTGATTTGTCACATCAATGGATGTGCCGTCGCTGCTCATTATTTCCTCAAGGGGAGCCGTGTCCAGCCGGCCGCTTTCATCTGCGAACAGGTTGACAACCGTCACCGTATCTGAGCTTTGCGCATTCGCAAGTTTCAAAGACCAGGAGGAAAGAGCGGTCAGCATGGAAGAAATCTTTGCCGCGTCCGGCTTCTCCTCCGTGTCCGCGCTCCCGGTTCTGGGTTCGGCTTCGGATGTGTCTGTCTCTTCCGTATCCGTATTCTCTTCGGAAACCTCCCCGGCATTTCCGGCCGCGGTACCGGTCTCGAAAGTCCCCGAACCGGCGGCGGTCATCTCCGGTTCTGCTGCCGGAGTGTCCGCAGAATCCTGCTCATAGGTATTGGTCACCACCGCATAAGGTCTGAAATCCTTTAAATGGGTCTGCAGATCCTGCCGGGATACGGTCTCTCCGTCATTCACAAGATCCGTTACGCCTGCAAGCGCAAAGGTCTTCAGATTGTCTGCGGAAATCTGAAACGAGGAAACACACAGATTTTCATCCATCGGCGGGTGATCCGCATACTGTGCTTCCTTACCTATGGAAAATACCTCCGCGCGCGCATTTTTATTTTTCAGTAGCTCCAGTGACTGAGGCTCCGTAAAGGTTATGCTGAGAACGGCATTGTCCGAAAGCGCAATATCCGTATCCGCATTTTTCAATGTCACCGTATAAACGCGGAAGCCGGCCAGTTCTCTATGGCCTTTGTCCGCCTGTGCCCGGAGCATTTTTTCCGCCGGATCTCGTTCCTCCGGGGATAATTCCTGAACGCTAAGAACCGATGATTTCGGATAAACAGTGCCATCCATAAAGGAAAGCCTGGCCGTAAATCCATCTCCGGTGCAGGAAAAAGTGTCGGCCGTTTCAGTTTCCGTGGTCTTTTCGGTAACCGCCTGCGTTTCGGATGACTCCGAAGCGGCAGTCGTTTCGCCGTCTGTAATCAGTGAATCACTGCCGCCGGAAGCCGTGTCCGGCTCCTGTACTGCGGTTTCTTCCTGTGTCCCGGTTGCTGCCTGGGTTTGCTCAGGTGCCTGGGTTTCGGGGGATGCCGCCGTTTCCGAAGCTGACGTTTCCGCAGGAGCTGCCGTTTCCGTGGGAGCTGCCGCCGCCGTTTCCGCGGGAGCTGCCGCCGGGGTTTCCATGGAAGCCGATGTCTCCGCCGCCGTTGTTTCACCTGTGGTCGTTTCCGCATAATAGAAACCAGGCGATTGTGTCAACAGTGTCAGAGACGCCGTAAATACCGCCATCCACCTTTTTATTCCCTTTTTCATTCTTTGTTTTCCTCCTTCTGCCGGAAAATCCGGACAGAGTACTTCTACCTATCAGTATAACCATTCCGCGGGTATACCGCAACGAAGGAAAAGTTAAGTTTTATATAAAAAGTCCCCTTTCGAAATGCAGTTTATACATTTCAAAAGGGGGGCTTCTTTTCATTATTTTATACCATCTCATACCGCCATGCCGGCAGCATAGGCCTTATTACTCGTCGATATACGGCATAAGAGCGATATGACGTGCTCTCTTGATTGCTGAGGTCAGCTCTCTTTGATGCTTTGCGCAGGTACCGGTAATACGTCTCGGAAGAATTTTACCTCTCTCGGATACATATCTTTTCAGCTTTGCGGTGTCCTTGTAATCGATCGGGCCTGCTTCCTGTCCGCAGAAAACACATACTTTTCTTCTCTTATGGATAACTCTTCTCTGTCTCGGAGCTTCCGATTTATCTTTGCTGTAAGCCATTTTGAATATCCTCCACTATATCAGTTAAACGGCAGATCCTCGTCCAGGCTGTCCGGAATGTTCATAAAACCATCCTCGGCCGATGCCTGCTCCGGCGCCGGAGCGCCGCCGGAAGATGCCGGTGCGGATCCTGCAGGAGCTGCTGCCGGGATACCCGACGGGTTTCCGGAATATCCGCCCGCGTAGCTGCCGGCTGAATAAGAGCCTGCATTGATATCACTGGCGGATTTGCTCTCTGCAAATTCCTGATCTTCAACCACTACATCGGTTGTATATACTTTCTGGCCATCTCTGTTCGTGTAGCTGCCTGTCTGGATACGTCCCGTAACAACGACCTTAAGTCCCTTGTGAAGATATTTCTCTGCGAACTCGGCACTTCTTCCGAAGGCCACACAGCTGATAAAATCGGCGCTCTGCCCGTTGTCACCCCCGTCTCTGCGGGAGAAACGGCGGTCAACCGCCAGTGTATATCTTGCAAAAGTCTGCGGATTATTTCCGGCAGAAGAACGTATATCCGGGTCCCTTGTCAGGCGGCCCATTAAGATGACTTTGTTCATAGAATTACCTCTCTTTTTTATGCATCCTGTCTAACGCATAAATATCTGATTACATGATCCATGATGCGGACACGGTTCTCAACCTGTGCCGGAACGGATGAATCAGACTCGAAATGGATGAAGTAATAGTAGCCTTCGCTCATCTTCTGGATTTCATACGCAAGTTTTTTCTTGCCCCAGTCATCGACGTCGGAAACTGTGCCTCCGAAGCGGGTAATGTATTCCTTTACCTTTTCGATTACTGCTGCTCTTTCTTCGTCCTCGAGTTTTGCGCTGACAACGACTGCCAGTTCATACTTGTTCATGCTTTTGCACCTCCTTATGGTCTCTGGCCCCCTCCGCGGCGGAAGGAGCAAGGAATGGAAATATATCACAGATGTTCAGTCTAGCATAAGTAAGATGCCATTTCAAGGAAAATATGGAAAGATGCTTGCTGAAATTTTTAATCCTTCCCGGTTTCAGCTCTCCTCCGAAAGTCCCTGAATGGCTTCATCCAGCACCTTGCCGATGCTGTCCTCAATCAGAAGGTCGGCCGCCTGATCCCGCGGCGTTGCCGATTTGTTGATGACAACCAGCTTGCGGCCATGGAAATAATCAATCAGACCGGCCGCCGGATAGACAACCAGCGATGTCCCTCCGATAATCAGAACATCCGCATTGGAGATATAGCTGACCGATTCTTCCAGGACCTCCGTATCCAGACTTTCCTCATAGAGAACGACATCCGGTTTGACAATTCCTCCGCACTTTTCACACCGTGGAACGCCTTCGGAATTTTTAACATATTCCATGCTGTACGGCGCATTGCATTTTACACAGTGATTGCGCAGCACGGACCCATGCAGTTCCAGCACTTTTTTACTGCCGGCTTTCTGATGAAGCCCGTCAATATTCTGTGTAATTACGGCTTTCAGCTTCCCCATCTGTTCCAGCCGCGCCAGTGCCAGATGCGCTTTGTTGGGCTGAGCCTCCGGCGCCAGCATCTTATCTTTATAGAAGCGATAAAATTCCTCCGGCTTGTGCACAAAAAACGAATGAGAAATAATCGTTTCCGGCGGATATTTATATTTCATATGATATAACCCGTCCTGACTTCTGAAATCCGGAATTCCGCTTTCTGTTGAAACACCGGCTCCGCCGAAAAATACGATATTGCTGCTCCCGGCCAGTATATCGTGCAGCTGCTTTACCTTATCCTCCATCTGCCTTCCCTCCTTCTTTTCCTGTATAACATACGGCCGCCGCGGTCAGTCCGCGGCGGCCGTTCACCGCACATGCTTCTTACATTGTCACGAAAAACTTGCATCCGCACTCTTTACCGAAGCATAGATCTGCTCCAGTCTGCCCTGTACAATAAAACGGGTTTCATCATTGCCGGTGCAGGTTGAAAGTGTCACAATGCGGTCGTCCGTCGTGACCGTCACACCGTGGCTGTCAATCCCGGACTGTTCCTGACTGTTATTAATGAACGCCTGAAAATCATCCCTGCTGAACCTTGTTCTGTACGGGTCTCCGGCCCTGGAAACCGTTGAGGTTGAAAAGATCCGGTACTGATAAATCAGGTTCGGAGTGAAAATCCAGAAATACGGATTCTCATTGTAATGCTCCTGATCCAGCTCTTTCAGTCTGCCGAACATGGATCCGTCCTTCATGTTGTGCCCGTAAACGATCGAATTCTGGTCCGTCAGATATTTTGTGTTATCGCAATTCAGGAAAATGCAGCCGGAGAAAACTTCCTCGCGGCGGAAAGTACGGTGCAGATAGTATTCATTATCTGCCGCCTGCGCCACCGGATAGGAAATGTCCAGTGCGCCGATTCTCAGCCATCCCATAACCTCGGTGTTTACCTTGGCCAGTTCGTCGAAATCAATCGGATTAACCAGCATGGGAACCGTTTCCACAGCACCTGATCCTGCCGGATCCGTGCCTGCTGCCGTACCGGAAGTGCTGTCTGCTCCGGCGGCATTCGTTTCGCCGCCGGAAAATCCTGCGCCGGAATATCCGTTCGGTCCCTCCGTTATCTGCCGGGTTTTTGCTCCTGCTTTTACCTCCTCAACCGTATCCGGATCCTCCAGCTGTTCCACATTGGTAAGAATGTATCCTCCATCCTCCGAGGATGCTTCCGATGCCGCTTCCACGGGCGCCGTTGGATTTTTCACGGTATAGGTATCTTCCAGCGATGAATACTCATCCTGCCCCTTTTTATACTCGCGGTAATATCCGATCAGTTTATAGGCAGAAAAAGCAAACACACAGATGGCTGCCGCCAGGAGAATGGTGCTGATCACCGACCCTCCGTTCTTTTTCTTTTTCGGCCTGCGGGCGCCCGGGTATTGCGGATACGAATCCATACCGGAATCATGCCGGCCTACGTCCTCTCTCTTTTTATCATTATATCTGGAGCCCAACAGCTACTCCTTTCCCGAAACCTGGAGCCCTTTCACAGGGAAAACTTTACTGGCAGGTTCCGACGGTTCTCGGATACGGAAGCACGTCGCGGATATTGCCCATTCCCGTGATGTACATGATCAGCCGTTCAAAACCGAGGCCGAAGCCGGAATGGACGGTTGTCCCGTATTTACGGATGTCAAGATAGTTCTGATACTGAGAAAGATCCATCTTCAGCTCTTTCATTCGGTTCAGAAGAACCTCATAGTTTTCTTCCCTCTGGCTGCCGCCGATTATTTCGCCGATCCCCGGTACCAGGCAGTCTGCAGCCGCTACCGTTTTGCCGTCCGGGTTCAGTTTCATGTAAAATGCCTTGATTTCCTTGGGATAATCCGTTACAAATACCGGCTTTCCGAAGATTTTCTCCGTCAGGTAGCGCTCGTGTTCTGTCTGCAGATCGCATCCCCAGTATGCCTTATACTCGAATTCCTCATTATGCTCCTCGAGGATCTTCACTGCATCTGTATAGGTAATGCGGCCAAATTCATTGTTCACAACGTTGTTCAGACGGTCAAGCAGCCCCTTGTCCACATAAGTATTGAAGAAATTCATCTCCGCCGGTGCCTTCTCCATGCAGTAGCGGATCACATATTTCAGCATGGCTTCTGCCAGGTTCATGTCGTCCGTCAGATCCGCAAAGGAAATTTCCGGCTCAATCATCCAGAATTCCGCCGCGTGGCGGGTTGTGTTGGAGTTCTCGGCGCGGAACGTCGGTCCGAAGGTATACACACTGCGGAATGCCTGCGCAAACGGCTCCACATCAATTTGTCCGGAAACCGTCAGCTTGGTTGCCTGCTTGAAGAAATCCTGTGTATAGTCAACCCTGCCGTCCTGGGTTTTCGGAACATCGGCAAGGTCCAGGGTTGTTACGGTGAACATCTCGCCGGCGCCTTCCGCATCGGAAGTGGTAATCAGCGGCGTGTGCACATACACAAAGTCACGCTCCTGGAAGAATTGATGAATAGCATACGCAGCCAGCGAACGTACGCGGAACACAGCCTGGAACGTGTTGGTGCGCGGACGAAGATGCGGCATGGTGCGCAGAAATTCCATCGTGTGGCGTTTTTTCTGCATCGGATAATCCGGCGTGGATTCACCTGCAACCTCAACTTTGGATGCGTGAATCTCAAACGGCTGCTTTGCCTGCGGAGTTTCAACCAGTTCTCCGGTGACAATCACGGAGGAGCCGCCGTTCAGTCTGCTGACTTCGTCAAAATTATCGATCTTATCCTTATCAAAAACAATCTGAAGAGTTTCGAAGTATGAACCATCGCTGATAACCATGAAACCAAAGGATTTGGATGAGCTGCGGATGCTGCGGATCCAGCCTCCGACGGTAATCGGCGATCCGATGTACTTTTTACGGTCACGATAAATGTCCCTTACGGTTGTAAATTCGTATTCCATTGCTTTATGCTCCTGTTTATCGCTGAAAATTTGTGCCGCCCTCGCGCGGCAATTAAACAGATTTTATTTTATCATTGTTAATCTGCTCCGGTCAACAAAGACAATCTTAAAAACGGCATGGTCCTGCGACCATGCCGTCCGTCATGTGAATAATCAGCTTACTTTCAGTCTGAATTTCTGCGCTTCCTTTTCCGTACTGATCCGCTCGATCTGAGCGCCCAGTTCGCGAAGCTTTCCGTCAAAGTTCTCATATCCTCTCTGAATATAGGAAATATCATCGATGACGGTGATCCCTTCTGCGGCCAGCCCGGCCAGTACAAGTGCCGCTCCGGCCCGAAGGTCCGGTGCACTGATCCGCGCTCCGGTCAGCGCGTCAACGCCGGTGATGATGGCCGTGTTGCCTTCCACCTTGACCATGGCTCCCATGCGCGCCAGCTCATCCATGTACTTGAAGCGATTCTCAAAAATACTCTCCGTAACAATGGAGGTTCCCTGTGCCATGCTCAGCGCTACACTGATCTGCGGCTGCATATCGGTAGGATACCCCGGATACGGAAGTGTCTTTACGTTGGTCCCGTTCAGGCGGCCCTTGCAGGAAATGCGGATCGCGTTATCGAACGTATCGACCTGGCATCCCATTTCAATCAGCTTTGCGCTGATGGCTTCCATATGCTTCGGGATAAGATTTTTTACCAGAACATCTCCGTGCGTGGCGGCTGCCGCAAACATATAGGTGCCGGCCTCGATCTGGTCCGGGATGATTGAATACTCGGTGCTGTGCAGTCTTTCCACTCCGCGGATGCGGATGACATCGGTACCTGCGCCGCGGATATTCGCTCCCATGCTGCTCAGGAAGTTAGCCACATCAACCACATGCGGCTCACGTGCCGCGTTTTCGATGATGGTTCTGCCCTCCGCCATGCAGGCTGCCATCATAATGTTGATGGTTGCGCCAACAGAAACAGTATCCAGGAAAATGTGTGCGCCATGCAGATGCTCCGCCTTCGCGCAGATACTGCCATTGCGGATGCTGACCTCCGCCCCCAGCGCGCGGAAGCCTTTCAGATGAAGATCAATCGGACGGCTTCCGATGTTGCAGCCTCCCGGAAGCGGAACCTCCGCTTCCTTATATTTTCCGAGAAGAGCCCCCAGAAGATAGTAGGAAGCGCGTATCTTCTTGATATACTCATAATCAACACTGACACCATTGATTCCCTTGCTGCTGATCAGCGCTGCGTGGCTTGTAACCCGCTCCACCTTCACACCGATCTGAGACATAGCCTCCAGCATAACATTGATATCATTCACGTCCGGCAGATTCTCAATGAGCACGGTACTGTCCGTCATAATAGCGGCCGCCAGAATACCCAGTGCAGCATTTTTAGCTCCGTTGATGTCGACCTCCCCCACCAGCGGATTCCCACCTTTTATGATGTATTGTTCCATCATAACACCTCTGAATTTTATTTTACTCCCCGAAATACTTTCAGATGAAAGCGCCGGTCCTGATAAAACGCGGCCGGAAAGCCGCACTACCCCCGTCAAATAAACCGGCACCTAAAAAAGTTTTACTCAAGTATAACAACATAACAACAATTTGTAAACAAAAAAGTCACAGAACGCAAATACAAACGCAATAACGTTCCGGAAGCTCATCCCCTTTTGCTTCTTTTCCGAACGCTGAACCCGAATGTTCCGAGCTCTTTTCCGAGCGCCCGGTATACCCCGTGGGAATATACGGTCAGGTCGCAAAGGTCCAGACAGAATTTCCCGTTTTCGTCCATGTACTGTTCATCCACATCCACCGCCAGCACCCTCGCCAGGAATAAATCATGGCTTCCGAGCGGTATTATCTGTGAAACCCTGCACTCTATGTTTACCGGGCTTTCCGCAATCAGCGGACAGTGAACCTTGTTTCCCGGGACAGCGGTCAGATGTCTTGCCGCAAATTTATCCGTATCTCTGCCGGATTTCACCCCGCACCAGTCCGCCGAAGCAAGCAGTTTTTGTGTTGTCAGATTGATAATGAATTCTCCGGTATCCCGGATGATCTCGTGCGAAAAACGTTCCGGCCTCACACTGATGGAAACCATAGGCGGATCCGAGCACACGGTTCCGGTCCAGGCGATCGTAATAATATTCGGTTTTTCACCCTCCCGGGCGCAGCTGACCATCACTGCGGGAACGGGATACAGCATATTTCCGGCTTTCCAGACCTGTCTTCCCATGTTTTTATGTCCTCATACCTCGTTGTTATTGCGGCTGATCGCCTGCATAAGCGCCGGTACCAGCTGTTTCTTTCTGGACACAATCTGCGGCAGAATGAATATATTTCCCTCTGTCCTCACATCCGGATACGCCAGGTTCATGACATCTTTCGCAAGCGGTCCGTAACACAGAGCTCTGGTGGTTTCTGTCAGAATATTGGTCATCATGAAAATCATGATATCCATTCCATGCTCCTGTGTCGCGTTATCCAGGTATGGGATCATTCTCCTCTCGATATCATCAAGTTCACTCTGATCCATCGAGTTCACCTGCCCGATTCCGAACTCAACGTCATTGACTGAGAATTTCTTGAAATCCTGATAGTAAATTTCCTCCGGCGTTTTGCTGGCCAGCTGCGACCCCGCGGAGAACATCTTCTTCGCGTGTTCCTCACTGTTGATTCCGGCAATGCCTGCCAGTTCTTCCACGGCCATCTTATCGAACATTGTGCAGGTAGGCGAGCGGAACATCAGAGTATCCGAAAGAATAGCGCTGCAAAGAAGTCCGGCGATATTCTTCGGAATCTCTACATTATTTTCATGATAGATTTTCCAGATGATGGTACCCGTACAGCCGACCGGTTCGTTGCGGAAATAAACCGGATTCATCGTTTCGATGGATCCTACCTTGTGATGATCCAGAATCTCCAGAATTTCCGCATCCATTACATTGTCGACCGCCTGCTCAATTTCATTGTGATCCACCAGAATGACCGCGCGTTTGCGGACACCCAGCAGGTTCCGGCGGGAGATCATGCCGATGTACTCATCGTTCTTATTGAGGATCGGGAAATCGCGGAACCGCTTGCTGGACATAATGTCCTTGATCTCGTCGGTATAATCATTTTTATGGAAGGTAATCAGCTTATCCGCCTTCATGAAGAAAGAAATCGGCATACTCTGATTAATGCGGCGGGCAACCTCGTAGGTGTCCAGCGGTGTCTCAATAACGCTGCAGCCATGTTCCGCGGCAATGATCCTGATGGTCTTGGAAGCCGGCGTGCCCAGGCAGATGACAATGCAGCCGGCTTTCATCTCAATTGCGCAAAGCTGCGATTCATAACGGTTTCCAAGAACGACCATGTCGTGTTCATCGATGTAATTTTCCATGACATCCGGGTTGGCTGCGGCAATGATAACCTTGCCCTGCTCAAAGCAGGAATTTTCATCTCCCACCACCATCCGGGCATTCAGGGTTTCCAGGATATTCTTATAGGGAGTTTTCGCCCGCGAAACGATGGCGCTGTCCGTCTCGTCCATGTACGATTTGGCGATGTCATTGATTGTGATCAGTCCGTGCAGCTTGTTCTCGTCGTCCGTAATCGGAAGTGTAAATACATTCTGCTCACGCATCAGCTTCCATGCCCTGCGTACGGAAATATCACCGGTGACACCCGGAACCTGGCGGATTTCCATGTCTTTGACGCGGGTTCCGATATTGGTCAGGTAAATGGGCGTTTCAAACCCGAATGTGTCCAGCACGTACTGCGTCTCCGGCGCAATCTGACCCGCACGGCATGCCTTGTACGTTTTATCCGGATCCAGAACATTTTTCAGATACGCGTATGAAATGGCGGAGCATATAGAATCCGTATCCGGATTCTTATGGCCGACAACACATACCGTCCTTTTGTTATTCTTCAATGACTTCTCTTCCCTTTTCTTCTCTTCCACTGTATTTTCTTCCACTTTACAACCCCCCGTCTGCAACAAACTGTTGTTTTGTCCGGCAACCTGTCAGGTTTCATTCTGCTGATAAGTTTATCATATCGCTCTGTCCTTTACAATAATGCGGAAAGCGTGCTATTATTCGGATACGAGGTGGCAGATATGACCATGAACAAGCAGAAAACACTCCTGGCTTTAACCGCGGCTGCTGTATCGGCAGCACTTTCGGGATGCCGGATGGCACCGAAATTTTACACAAGCAGCGACATTATCGGACGGGATCAGCGGCAGGGGGCACAAAACGCGGAAGCAGAAACGGAAGGTGAACTTCCCGGCGCGGACGAAGCTGTTGAAAATACCGAAAAAGGCGGGGAACGCAGCGAAAGTATCGATGAAACAGAATCAGAGACGGAAACCGGGCCGGTCTCTGCCATCCGTGAGGATACCTTACGCACAGATCTGATCTTAGCCCGGGCGTCTTTCGGTCAGGACTTTACCTGGGCATGCTCTGTCCCGGACGAAGAGAAGGATTTCACTTTTGATGCACTCGCAGGCCAGTATATCCTGACCGATTATCTGTATCCGGATCTCCCGCCTCTGAAAGGGGGAAAAGAGCGAAGCCTGGCGATGCTGAAATCTTCACTTGAAGCGATGCTTACTTCATATGACGGAACATGGTCGGTTTATGTCTGTAATCTGAAAACGGATGAATCGTTTGTTCTCAATGATACTCCGCAGCGAAGCGCCAGTCTCATGAAACTGTTCATTCTCGGAACCGTTTTCCAGGCCATGGATAATGATACGCTCGCGCGCTCCGAGGAGGTCACAACCCTGCTTTCCAATATGATCACCGTCAGCAGCAATACCGCGGCAAATGCTCTTCTGGAAAAGCTCGGGGACGGCGATTTGTCGGCCGGCATTAAAAAAGTGAATGAATATATCGAACAGGAGGGCTACAGCAGCGGCACTCACGAATACAATGGTTTTGAAGATGAAGAAACTATTCTTGACCCCGACCATTTCAATCAGGTTACCGCAGCGGATGTAGGCGAACTTCTGACCCGCGTTTACCATCGGACCTTCGGTTCCCGTTCCGAATGCGGGCAGGCAGAGGACTGGATGCTGAATCAGCAGACGCGTTATAAAATTCCGGCCGGACTTCCCGATGGGATAAGCGTGGGAAACAAAACCGGTGAGACCAGCGATACGGAAAATGATGCCGCTGTTGTTTATGCACCGGAATGCGACTATATTCTGGTTGTCCTGTCCAACAGCTGGGACAGCAAGGATACAGCTCAACATGAAATTCAGCAGATCAGCAGCCAGGTCTACCGCTCCCTGTGCACGGACACATCCGCGTCCTGGAACCACCTTTTCCCGGCACTGCAATCGGAAGGGGTGGACTGAAGGCCGGAACTTGTTTGACACTTATTACAGATGAAATTCGGAGGTTGAATTCTTGCGTATCTGGGCAAAGATCTGGAAGAATAATCACATTGTGCGCGATGAAACGATCGAAATCAACACGGAGGATACCCGCACTCATAAAATAAAGGAAGGGCTGTCACAGATCTGCTGCCGTTTCGATCTGGAAATACCGATCTGGCTGCAGTCGAATATTGATGAATTCAAGCGGCACAGCCGCGTCAAATTCTATCAGGATAGTTTTATAGAAGAAATTCCTTTCGACTGTCTGGAAATTCAGGTGCTGGAAGAGTAAAGAAATAAATAAACGAAAAAAACAGAAGATCAAAAAATAAAAAATAAAAAGACCGCTGCGCAGACACTGAACGTGCTGAATGCATCGGTCTTTTTTTGTTCCTGATTTACATAAGAATGCGGCAGCGCTCTTCCCGCCGTGTTATTTGACTGCACTGCGTCAGTGCCCTTATCCCTGTGTTATTCGGATGTGATCGGTGTCGGGCGTTTTGAATTAAAGAATGTGCTTACATCATGAATTCCCAGTTTTTCATAGTCTGAAGCATAGGGATCCTGGCTGTTCATCGCCTGATACATGGTGTATCCGTCCAGAGCCACACGGCCGGTCCTCATATAATCCTTTCCAAACTCTGTCCAGCCAATATTTCCGTCGACATTGCAGAAGATATCAAAGCCCTGACTTCGGAAATAAGTGAATTTCTGATTATCCTCCGTGTAACCGCCCACCTGTCCGATATCTGCTCCGAATGCAAAAATAATCTTATCCGTCGGTCCGACGATGGATCCGGCAGCTATCTTCCAGCGTTCATTGTCTGCCTGCAGCTTCTCTGCGCTTGTATCGGTCGCATTCAAATGTCCGTAGGTGTGACTGGCAAACGTCCAGCCTTCCGCCTTCATGGCCTCTGCAATCGCTGTTGCATCTGCGCAGTCCTTCTCATAACTGTAGTCCGGATGGTCCTTCAGCCACTGTATCTGATCCGGATCCAGGTGAGGATCATTAATATCCTTATAGTAGTCATTGGTGCGGTACCCCAGCACGCCGTTATAGCCGGTCAGCGCCACCGTCGGACGTGCTCCGTGATAAGAGAAGTCCGGATGCTGCTCAATAAACGAATCAATCAGAGGTACCATGTCGTAATCGCCGATATGCGTTTCCCCGTTCTCATCGGTATATTCACATTTCGGCTTTCCGTTTTCGTCCAGCACCATCTTTGTTGCATATCCCTGGGTACCAATGCCATAGCTGTGATAATAGCTAAGGTCATCTTCCGACATAATCAGTGCCTTTTTCCCCTGCGGAAGCATCAGACTGGTATTCTTCGATATGGCGGTCGTACCGTCCGCGTTTTGTGTCTTTACACAAAGATCATCCAGACTGACAAGGACATATCCTGCCTCGTACATATCTTCAATCATGGTGTTAAATTCCGTAACCGTGGTCATGGCCGCATTGTTCGCACGAACACGATCCGCGCCCAGTGTATTCACATCGAACGCACGGTCATCATTGATCAGAGAATGGAAGAACACATGCGGAACGGTAGTGACATCGACCGCATAGCAGTTCGCTTTCGCGTCCGTGTACTTATTAATGGCATCCGCTACACTGCTGTCCGCCGAATCTGCCTTTTCCTGAAGAAGCGCGATGGCTCCGTCATAATCATACTGCGCTGCCATCAGCTGTGCCTGTGACATCACATCTGTTCCGGATACGCCCTCCGATGCGGCGGTATCCGTTGATGCCGTATCTGAACCGGAGGATGCCGAACCTGAACCATCATCCTGACTGTCGCCGGAAACGGTCACGGCACCATCCGAATTATTACCGTCTGATGACAGTCCTGTCTGTGTGCCGTTTTCGTTCTGAACCGTATTCTCCTGATATACGGTATCCGCCCCGCCGTCTGTTTTTTTATTTTTGCCGCGATACATGAAATTTACAACCGGTACAAGAACAATTACCAGCAGCAGCACCGCAATACACGCATAGAGAATATGCCTTCTTCTTGCCTGCTTTCTTCGAAGTTCAGCTCTCCTCCGGTTTCGCGCTGCTCTCTCCTGTTCATAGCGCCGGTAATCGTTGTCATTATGATAATTATTCCCTGCCATTTAGACTCTCCTTCCAGGACAAAACTAACTTCTTAGAACAAAACTAACTTCTTAGAATAAAACTAACTTTTTAGAACAAAACGAACTTCGCCAGTTCGTCTTCTTTCTTTTCAGTTTATCACTATTCGGAATAGAACAATCCGGATATAACCGGCTGCGGCCTTCCCGCATTACACCGTCATATCTCCGCCATCAGTCCCTCCACCAGCTGCCAGGAATGCTGTGCTGCCTTTTTTTCAAATACATCATAATCTTCCTGTGCGCTGTTGTCTGCTTTATCGGAAATAGCGCGTACAATTATAAACGGAATGGAATTAAGATAGCATGTCTGTGCGATCGCCGCCCCTTCCATTTCACAGCAGTCCGCATGAAAAGTATTCCGGATCCATTCCTTAACACTATGGTCGGCGACAAAGCGGTCGCCGCTGGCGATACGTCCGCGGCGGGCGGTAATTTCCGGGTTGACGCGCGCGCATACCTTAACTGCCTTCTGCGCCAGGCTTTCATCCGCAGCAAAAGAAAAAACATTCATCTGTGGAACCTGTCCTGGAGCATATCCAAAAACATGCGCGTCCACATCATAGTGAACGGCATCCGTGGAAATTACAATGTCTCCTATATTAATGTCCGGATTCAAAGATCCCGCAATACCGGTATTGATCACAGCATCGCATTCAAAAACATCTGCGAGGATCTGTGCGCAGGCTGCTGCGTTGACTTTGCCAACACCGCTTCGTACAACCACCGCCTGTTTTCCCTTCAGCGTACCCTCCACAAACTCCATGCCAGCCTTCACAACACGCTGTGCGTTTTCCATATCCTTTTTTAGCTGGGCAACTTCAATTTCCATTGCACCGATAATGCCAATTCTATTCATACGAACTCCCTTTCCGATGAATTTGCGTCTCGTTTCTTGCAAATTCGAAGTCACTCCTATATAATAACTAAGTTTCCATAATTTTAACAGGATTATTCTGTTACAATATAATTAATCTTTTGAATTTTTCCATGAAATCAATATTTAAGAGATATGTTCTATCTTTGACAAAGGGAGGCGCCTTCACATGACATCGTATTCTTATATCCCGCGCGGGACATGCTCCACAAAAATTGAATTTGATCTGGACGGAACCAGGGTACGCAACCTTCGCGTTACCAATGGCTGCAACGGAAATCTGAAGGGAATTGCCGTTCTCATAGAAGGAATGGATGCACAAGACGCAATCGACAAGCTGGAAGGAATTACCTGCGGTTTTAAGAGAACATCCTGCCCGGATCAGATTGCGAAGGCATTAAAGCAGGCTCTGGCATCATCATGATATTCAGGCAGGCTTGCATCATGGCTTCCGGCTCGCCGCCTTCACAAAAAAAGCTCCGGAACCGGAGCTTTTTTAATTAATTTAAATGAGACATCGGGGACTCGAACCCCGGACACCTTGATTAAAAGTCAAGTGCTCTACCGCCTGAGCTAATATCCCGCAGACATACAAAAAAATGCCCAGAGTCGGAATCGAACCAACGACACGAGGATTTTCAGTCCTCTGCTCTACCAACTGAGCTATCTGGGCATAAAGTTGCGGGAGTAAGATTTGA
>ONLK01000040.1 GCA_900318615.1 uncultured Eubacteriales bacterium | reverse complement strand
AGAATGCCGAATGTGGCAGCGTGGTGGGAGTTGCGGAGCAACGAAACCACGCGTAATCATAAATGAGTGGCAAAAGGTACTTTTGACACTCATATCATACAAAGAAAAACGGCCGTATCCGGAAAGGAGCCGGATGGCGGTACAGGTAAGGCTGGCAGAAGCAGAGGGAGGCGCGAGGAACGAATGAAACTTACTTTTCTGGGTGCGGCACATGAAGTGACAGGCAGCTGTTATTATCTGGAAGCCTGCGGAAAAAAGATCCTGGTTGACTGCGGCATGGAGCAGGGCAGAGACTGCTTTGTAAATCAAAGTATTCCGGTGAAGGCGACAGACATAGACATGGTGCTTCTGACCCACGCGCATATTGACCATTCCGGAAAGCTTCCGCTTCTGGCAAAAGAAGGCTTCCGCGGCCCGATTCATTCGACGGAAGGGACCAGATCCCTTTGCCGTATTATGCTCCTGGACAGCGCACACATTCAGGAATTTGAGGCCGAATGGAAAAACCGGAAGGGGAAACGGGCCGGCCGTGATGAAGTGGTTCCCATGTATGACACGAACGATGCGCAGGCGGCGGTTAAATTGTTCGTCGGACATCCCTATCGGGAAGAATTCCAGCTGACAGGCGGTGAAACGGAAGGCGCCGACGGGATCCGCGTTCAATTTATCGATGCCGGCCATCTGCTGGGATCGGCTTCCATCATCCTCTGGATTACCGAGGAAGGTGTCACGAAAAAGGTGATCTTCTCCGGAGATATCGGAAATACGGATCAGCCGCTGATCAATGACCCGACGTACCCGGATACGGCGGATTACGTTATCATGGAGTCAACGTACGGGGACCGCGCTCACGATAAACCGGCGGATTATGCATCGAAGCTGGCGGAAGTGATCCAGCGCACGTTTGACCGGGGAGGCAATGTGGTGATCCCGAGCTTTGCCGTCGGCCGGACGCAGGAGATGCTTTATTTTATCCGCAGGATTAAGAATGATCACATGGTGCATGGTCATGATCAGTTTGAAGTATACGTCGACAGCCCGCTGGCTGTGGAAGCTACGAACATTTTCATGGAACGAATGTACGATGATTTTGACGAGGAAGCTTCCGCCCTGGTAAGGCAGGGCATCAATCCGATCAGCTTCCCCGGACTTCGCACCAGCGTTTCCAGCGATGAGTCCAGAGCGATTAATTTTAACACCACACCGAAGGTTATTCTGTCGGCGTCCGGTATGTGCGATGCCGGCCGTATCAAGCACCATCTGAAGCATAATCTCTGGCGTCCGGAATCCTCCATTGTTTTTGTCGGCTATCAGGCGGAGGGTACGCTTGGCCGGGCACTGCTGGAAGGAGCAAAACATGTCCGCCTTTTCGGCGAGGACATTGAAGTGCGCTCGGACATCTGCATGCTTCCGGGAATCAGCGGCCACGCAGATAACGCAGGACTGATCCGATGGATCCGTTCCCTTGAAAATACGCCGGCACGGGTGTTTGTGACACACGGGGAGGCACAGACAGCCGACCTTTTCACAGCACGGCTGCACAATGAGCTTGGACTGAACAGCTATGCCCCGTACTCGGGAACTATTTTTGATCTGGCGAAGAATGTATTCGACTATGAGGCGCAGCCGGTCCCGGTGAAAAAAGAAGAAACGGAGAAGGCACAGGACAGTGCGCCGAAGAAAGAGCGCCGGGAAGAGTACAAACTTTCCAAAACATATATGGAACTGGTGGAAGCCGGACAGCATCTGCTGGATGTGATCGGACATAATGAGGGAGGCGCAAATAAGGATCTGCGCAGCTTTGCGGCAGAAATCAACAAGCTTGCGGATCGCTGGGACAGATAATGGATATTTGTGCCGCCGGCCAGCGGCGGCGGAATGGAGATTTTTATGAACAGACACAGGACAGGCGGCAGAGGGTATATGAAAAAGATAATTTCGCTGACAGCCGGCGCTGTGCTTCTTGCTTTTTTGCCGGCCGGCTGTGGTTCCATCCATTCCACAGCCATTCAGCTGGGGCTGGCGGAGAGTCCCTACTACCATAACGGGGATACGGAGTGGGATCACGGCGGGATTGAAGAATATTACTTTAATCAGATTCCGGGCGGGCTGAATGATATTTATCGGGAACTCTATTCACGGCTGTCGAACCGCGAAGATGAGGCGGATCTGTATGCCCAGGTCCGTATGGACGAGTTCCAGACGGCTTACACCAGTGTGATCAATGATCACCCGGAGTTTTTCTGGCTGGGTTCCAACATGGAAATGAGCTGGTCGGACCGTACCGGCAAGGTGGTTGCCTATAAGGTAACGCCGATTGTGGGGGAGGCGGAGCGCGACGCGATGCAGCGGCAGATTGAGGAAGCGGCCGATCAGTGTATTGCCGGGATCCCGGGGGAGGCCGGTGATTATGAAAAAATCAAATACGTATATGAATATATTATCAATACGACCGATTATGACAGCAGCAGTGAGGATAATCAGAGCATCCAGAGTGTACTGCTGAATAAAAGATCCGTGTGCGCCGGCTACTCCCGCGCTTTTCAGTACATTCTTCACCGGATGGGACTTTTCTGCACCTATGTTTCCGGAACCACGACGGACGGCGGCGATCACGCCTGGAACATCGTGCGCATCGGTGATCAGTATTATAACGTGGATGTTACGTGGGGGGACCCTGTTTTTGAAAACTCTCTGAGGTCCTCGGATCAGGTCCGCGCCATGAATTATAATTATCTTTGCTGCACGGACGCGGAGCTTGACAAGACGCACATCAGCGATGCTCCGGTTCCGCTTCCCGCCTGCACGGATGACAGCTACAACTATTACAAACTCAACGGCATGTACTATGAGACCTTCGACTATGACACGATTTATAATACGCTGATGAATTCCGTGTGGAACAACGCCGATTACTGTGTTATGAAGTTCGGGTCGGATGAGGCTTATCAACAGGCACGGACGGAGATTTTTGACAACGGGATGCTCCGGGATCCGACACAGTATCTGATGGATACGTACGGTCAGTCCAGCTGGAACTATACCTACAATACGGATGACGAATTTGATCTGATTACGATCTACTGGCAATAAGCACCGCCGGGCAAGTCTGGACACACAGGTAAGAGTTTGCTAAAATACAAGTTATTATTCTGGTGACATGAAATTTTTGTAAAGGCCTGACATGAAAAGTACGCTGCTTCGTGTGAGAAATACCGTTCTTCACGTGCTGTTTCTCATTATTTTATTTATTGCTGCCATGATGTTTTTCTCGCGGATGATTAACCGGACGGAGTCGGAGGACGCCGGGGAGATGGCACAGAGCAGTTTCCCGCTGATTTACATGCAAAGGGACAATACGAATTTTAACTGTCTGCACGGATACGCACGGCAGATGGATCCGTCCTATATGAACGGAACGGTCACGCCGCTGGAGGAGGATCGTTCCATCGGAATTGCCATTGAAACATTTTCAGCCTCCATCGACGGGATCTCCTACGAGGTAATTACATCGGACGGCAGAGAGATACTGGAAAATACGCAGGTAGTCAAGACAGACAAGGACGCAGATACGGTGAAAGCTGTCCTGAAGCTTCAGGATAAGATGAGGATGAATACCGTGTATGTGCTGCAAATCTGCCTGAACAGCGGCGGGCGTGATATCTATTATTATACGCATGTGTATCTGGCGGACGGACTGCACACGGATGATTACCTGAATTTTGTGAGTGGTTTCTACGAAAAGACGGTGAACAGGACGGATTTGACCTCGGTTGGCGCGGCCGTGGAGCCGGATGACACGACCGACGCCGAGCAGACGCTTGCCTACATGGATATTCACGACAGCGTCAATCAGCTTTGCTGGGGGAACCTGAAACCGCAGATTTACTATAAACCGACACCGCAGATTACGGAGATCAATGAGAGTACGGCCAGCATTGTGAACGATTACCGGATTGCCGCCGTCAGTGAGGACGGAAAGACGGAGATTTACAATGTGCACGAATTTTACCGTCTGCGCTATACGGACAGCCGTGTGTTCCTGCTGAATTTTGACCGTACAACCGGTCAGGTGTTTGATCCGGATAATGATGTGCTGGACAATGGCAAGGGCGTCATGCTGGGCGTTGCGGATAAGAATATCGAATTTGCGTACGATGAAAAACAGCGTGAATTTGCCTTCGTCCAGGAAAATGCACTGTGGACATATGAACCGTCGAGCGGCCGTATGACGAAGGTTTTTTCCTTCCCCCAGAGCGAGAACATGGATTACCGCGACTTTTATGATGCCTCCGATATCCACATTCTGAATGTATCCACCGCCGGAGATGTATGGTTTACCGTTTCCGGCTACATGAATCGCGGAGAGCATGAGGGCGAAAACGGTGTTGCCCTGTATTATTTTGATGCGGCCACCAACCAGGTTCAGGAGAAGACGTTTCTTTCCAGTATGGAAAATTATGAGCTGCTGTCCCGGGATACATGGATGGAAACCTACATTAGCGAAAACCGCAGGTATTTCTATGTGCTTCTGGAGGAGAATCTGTACCGGATCGATCTGGAAACACAGCATGAAGAGGTTGTCGCCGGAAAAATAAAAGAACATTGCTGCGCCGGGTCCAGGAGCGGACGATATTTCGCGTATCTGCCGGAGGGACTTCAGTACGGATCCTCTGCGCTGGTTCAGCTGGACCTGGAGACGGGAAGCCAGACGGAGTTTAAGGCCGGATCTGGAGAGAAGATCAGTCCGCAGTGCTATATGGGCGAGAACCTGGTATATGGTCTTGCAAAAGATGAGGATATCGCCCTGGGAACGCTCCGTGACGGCCGCTTCCCGATGTACAGTCTGCGAATTGCCGACGGAGAAGGCAGTGAACTTAAAAATTATACGCCGGATGGCGTTTACATTATGAAGATCGAACAGTCCGAAAATATGCTGAACCTTGTTCGCATGAAAAAGAGCGGGGATACGTTTGAGGAAACCGTTTCCGACCAGATTGTAAGTACGGATACAGCTTCCTCGGTCAGCGCCGGAGCGGCGACACAGGAAACCGACCGCCGCGAAAATGTGGTTATTCTTCGTGTCGGTACGTCTGTTTCCGATACGGTGCCGGACGTGGTGACCAGCCGGATTTCAATGCTGGACAGCAGCCGGAATGTGGAAATTCCGGTCAACACGGAGCGTCAGACGCTGTACAGTGTGTATTCGGGAGGAAAGCTTTACAACCGGACGGCCTATATTAATGAAGCCATCACGGAGGCGGACGCACAGCGAAGCTATGTGATGGATAACGCGCAGAACTATGTCTGGGTCCGCGGAGACAAGGACACCAGCAGCAATGTCAAGATAAGTCAGATCCCGGAGGCAATGATCAACGGAACGGCGCCGGAGGATCTGGCGGATGCATTGGATTCCAATGCACTGGACCTGACCGAATGTACGCTGGACGAAGTTCTGTATTTCGTCAGCCACGGGAAAGCCGTTCTGGCCCTGGGGGATAAGGGGTACACAACCATTGTTGGTTTTGATGAATACAATACGCATCTTCTGGATCCGAACACCGATGAGTGGTATTACTATGGTATCAACGATTCAACGGCTATGTTCGAGAAACACGGAAATGTTTTCTATACCTATGAATGAAAAGAGGAAATAAAATGCCTGAAGAAAAGAAACCGAAGTATTACATTACCACAGCCATTGCCTATGCGAGCGGAAAGCCGCACATTGGAAATACCTATGAAATTGTTCTGGCAGACGCCATCGCCCGCTTCCGCAGAGCGGAGGGGTATGATGTGTTTTTCCAGACCGGAACGGACGAACATGGCCAGAAGATTGAGCTGAAGGCGCAGGAAGCCGGCATGGATCCGCAGACCTATGTGGACAAAACATCTGCTGAAATCAAACGCATCTGGGATCTGATGAATACTTCCTATGATAAGTTCATGCGTACGACAGAGCCTTATCATGAAAAGCAGGTTCAGAAGATTTTCAGGAAGCTGTACGATCAGGGAGACATCTACAAAGGATCCTACGAAGGATGGTATTGTACGCCGTGTGAATCCTTCTGGACCGAGTCACAGCTTGTGGACGGAAAATGCCCGGACTGCGGCCGCCCGGTAACCCGTGCCAGCGAGGAAGCGTACTTCTTTAAAATGAGCAAGTACGCACCGAAACTGATTGACTATATCAACACGCATCCGGATTTTATTCAGCCGGAGTCCCGCAAGAATGAGATGATGAACAACTTCCTGCTTCCGGGACTTCAGGATCTGTGTGTTTCCAGAACATCCTTCAAGTGGGGAATTCCGGTTGATTTTGATGACAAGCATGTCGTGTATGTATGGCTGGACGCACTGACCAACTATATCACCGGTATCGGTTATGATGCGGACGGAAATTCCTCCGACCTCTATAAAAAATACTGGCCGGCAGATCTGCATCTGATCGGAAAGGATATCATTCGCTTTCATACGATTTACTGGCCTATTTTCCTGATGGCGCTGGGCGAGCCGCTGCCGAAGCAGGTGTTCGGACATCCGTGGCTGCTGCAGGGGGACGGAAAAATGTCCAAATCCAGGGGGAACGTAATTTACGCCGACGATCTGGCTGAATTTTTCGGGGTTGATGCGGTGCGCTATTTCTGCCTGCACGAGATGCCGTTTGAGAACGACGGAGTGATCTCCTGGGAACTGTTTGTTTCCCGCCTGAACAGCGATCTGGCCAACACGCTGGGCAACCTTGTGAAACGGACCATCTCCATGACGAACAAATACTTCGACGGCATACTTCACAAGACCGGAGCCTGGGAAGCCGTCGATGATGATCTGAAAGCGGCGGTGCTTCAGACTCCGAAGAACACGGTGGCGAAGATGAAGACGCTCCATGCGGCGGATGCTTTGACGGAGATTTTTAATCTGTTCAAGAGATGCAATAAGTATATTGATGAGACGGCTCCGTGGGTGCTGGCCAGGGATCCGGAAAAGCAGGACCGCCTGGCGCAGGTGCTGTATAATCTGAGCGAATCAATCGCAATCGGAGCTGAACTTCTGGAGCCGTTCATGCCCGGAACCGGGGAGAAGATCCTGGAACAGCTGAATGTCCAGAAGAGAGGCTTCGGCCATATGGATGAGTTCGCTCTTATCCCCGATGGAACAAAGGTAACGGAGGATCCGGAGGTTCTGTTTGCGCGTCAGGATCTGAAGGAAGTTATGGAGCGAGTTGAGAAGCTGCACAGCAGGTATGCCGCTCCGGCGGAAAAGAAAGTAACACCGGGACGCATCCATGCCCAGCAGGAGACGGAGAAAGAGACAAAGGAAGCGGAAGCTTTGACACACAAACCGGAAATTACGATCGATGATTTTGACAAGATTGAGTTTCGCGTCGGTGAGATCATTGCCTGCGAGGAAGTAAAGAAGTCGAAAAAACTTTTGTGCAATACGGTTAAGATCGGCAATGAGACGAGGCAGATTCTCAGCGGAATCAAGAGCTGCTACAAGCCGGAGGATATGGTTGGCCGAAAGGTTATGGTTGTGGCGAACCTGAAGAGCGCAAAGCTTGCCGGTATGCTCAGTGAAGGCATGATCCTGTGCGCGGAGGACGGGAACGGAACGCTTTCTTTAATGACTCCGGATAAGGATATGCCGTCAGGGTCGGAGATCTGCTGATATGATTATTGACACACACGCTCATTACGATGATGAATCTTTTAATGCCGACCGGGATGAGGTAATCTCATCCCTGCCGGCACAGAATATCGCTGCCGCCGTTACTATGGGAGCCGATCTTCCCGGGTGCCGGGACAGTGTGAAACTATCACAGAAGTATCCTTTTATTTACTGCGGCGTGGGGCTTCATCCGGATCATGTGGGCAAGCTGAACGATGCGTCGGCGGCGGAGCTTTATGAGCTTGCGAAAACATCCAAATGTGTGTGCATCGGAGAGATCGGACTTGACTATCACTGGAATATTGAACCGCGGGAAGTTCAGATCAGCGGTTTCCGTGAACAAATCCACATGGCGCAGGAACTGGGGCTTCCGTTCAATGTTCATTCGCGAAATGCAGCGCAGGATACCTTTGATGTGATTAAAGAGGAAGATCACGGAAGAACCGGCGGAATTATTCACTGCTTCTCCGGATCTCGTGAAATGGCGCGGGAATATATAAAAATGGGCTATTATCTTGGGATCGGAGGTGCGGTTACCTATAAAAATTCCAGGACACTGAAAAAAGTGGTGGAGGATACGCCGCTGGAATATCTGGTCACGGAAACGGACTGTCCGTACATGACACCGGAACCGCTGCGCGGGAAAAGGAATACCTCGGCGAACATCCGGTATGTGATTGATGCCATTGCCCGGCTGAAGGAAATGGACCGGGACAGGGCGGAAGAGATTCTCTTTGACAATGCGCTGAAGGTATATCGCCTGAAAATCTGATTATGAACGACGAAGAAAAGCTTTCAAATCCGAAAAAAACCATTGAGATCATCCAAAAATATCAGTTCAGCTTTCAGAAGAAGTTTGGACAGAATTTTTTGATTGATTCCCATGTCATTCACAAAATGATAGATGCTGCGCAGATTACGGATCAGGATTTTGTGCTGGAAATCGGGCCGGGGATAGGGACACTGACACAGTATCTTGCGGAAAGCGCCCGCGAAGTGATGGCCGTGGAGATCGACCGCGCTCTGCTTCCAATCCTTTCCGAAACTCTTTCTTCCTATTCTAATGTGACGGTTGTAAATGCGGATATTCTGAAGCTGGATATTGCTGCAGCCGCACGCGGGAAAAATAACGGGCAGAAGATCCGGGTTGCTGCGAATCTTCCTTACTATATAACAACGCCGGTGATCATGAGTCTGCTGGAAAAACATCTGCCGATCCGATCCATCACGGTGATGGTCCAGAAGGAAGTGGCTATGCGCATGCAGGCAGGCCCCGGAACCAGGGATTACGGTGCGCTTTCGCTGGCAGTTCAGTATTATGCAAAACCGTCCATTGCTGCCAATGTTCCGCCGAACTGCTTTATCCCGCGGCCGAACGTCGGCAGCGCGGTCATCCATCTGGAATGCCTGGATAAACCGCCGGTGGAGGTGAAGGATGAACAGATGCTTTTCAGGGTGATCCGGGCCTCTTTTAATCACCGGAGGAAAACCATGATCAACGCGCTGCGCGAAAGCCCGGACCTGAATATGACCAGGCAGCAGGCGGCAGATGCTCTGGAAAGAACGGGACTTCCTGAAAACGTGCGGGGAGAGCAGCTTTCGCTGGAACAGTTTGCCAGGGTGGCGGATGCGCTTGCAGACCCGCGTCTGTGAGGTGCAGAACCAGGGAGAAATGGTATGTGTAAAGTAAAGAAAATCAGCTATATGTCTTCGGATAAAATGACAATGATTCATGCGCTTGCGTGGATTCCGGACGGGGAGGTACAGGGAATTCTGCAGATTTCCCACGGCATGCAGGAGTTCATAGAGCGCTATGACCGTTTCGCCCGCTTTATGTGCGAACATCATATTCTGGTGGTCGGCAACGACCATCTCGGCCATGGGGCCAGTGTCCGCAACGAAGAACAGTATGGCTACTTTGCCGAGGAAAACGGAAATCGCTGCGTCATCCAGGATATGCGGGAACTCCAGCGCGGGATCACACTGAAATATCCGGATGTTCCCTATTTCCTGCTTGGTCATTCGATGGGATCCTTTCTTGCCCGCCAGTATATGATCGTGTATGGTCATTTCCTGGACGGCGTCATTATCAGCGGAACAGCCTGGCATCCGGATTCGGAGATCAATACAGCCATGGCTTTGTGCCGGATCATTGCCCGGTCAAAGGGATGGACGTACAGGAGTCCGTTCATGACACAGCTGACGATGGGCAATTATAATAAAAAATTCGAGCCTGTCCGGACAAAGGTTGACTGGCTGACCCGGGACGAGGCAGTTGTAGATGCGTACCGCAAGGATAAGAGAACGCAGTTCATGTTCACGCTGAATGGCTATTACAATATGTTTGTCGGCCTGAAAGCACTGACGGGCCAGGAGAATCTGCGGAAGATCCCGAAGGATCTGCCGGTTCTGTTTATTGCCGGGCAGATGGATCCGGTGGGCAATTTCGGCGCCGGTGTGAAAAAATCAGCGCTTTCTTTGAGCCAGGCCGGTATGCATAACATCGAATGCCGGCTGTATCCGAACGACCGGCATGAAGTTCTCAATGAACTGAATTATCAGGAAGTTTACAAGGATGTCTGGGCTTTTGTTAAAAAAATACTGGAAACGCAGGAAGGCCAGACAGTCCGGGCATAATCCATGCATCACTGCGCAGTTTCCAAACCATTGACACAGGAGGATTCAAATGAGAGGATTCTTTTCTCTGGATGGTCCGCTTTACTCGTTCCTTTCCAAAATGGCGGATTTCCTTATTCTGAATGTTTTGTTTATTGTCTGCTCGCTGCCCGTCTTTACGATCGGGGCCTCCTATACGGCAATGTCCTATGTGACACTGAAGATGAAGGAAGGCGATGAGGGATACGTATTTAAGTCCTTTTTCAAATCGTTTAAGGAAAATTTCCGGCAGGGAACCGGCATGTGGATGATCTGCCTGGCTGTCGGATTTGTACTGGGGATCGATCTTTATATCCTGCACAATGGGGAAGGCACGTATGTTTCCGTGATGAAGGTAGCCGTTCTGGCAGCCCTTGTTGTCTGGTTCATGGTGGTCAGCTGGGCGTTTCCGCTGCTTTCCCGCTTTGTCAATACGGTGAAGGTGACACTGCACAATGCGCTTCTGCTGTCGATGGGCAATGCGCCGAGGGCTCTGGCGTTTACCTTTGTCTGCTTTGCCAGTGTGTATGTGACGCTGTACAATGCACAGACGCTTTCGATCGGCCTTCTGCTGTGGCTGATGTTTGGTTTTTCAGTACTCAGTTTCCTGAATTCATCGCTTCAGTACAAGCAATTTAAGATGCTGATGCCGGAAGAAAAGCAGGAAATAACCAGCGACATGGATTTTAGAATTGGCGATGAAACAGAAGATCCGGCTGATTCAGATCCGGATAAGACGGAATAGGGAAAGAAGAAAGACCTTCTGTCCTCAGCATTGTAATATAGATCGTAATATTGTTAGAGAAACCGGCGGATAATTCCACCGGTTTCTTTTTTCATCTGCGCACATATATGTTTACTTTTTGCTTCACTTTCCCGTGCACGCGGACGCTTCGTTTCCCGTGCACGCGGGCGCTTCTATACGGCAGTTCATGTATGATCAGCTGTGTAACTGCGTTTCCCGTGCACGCGGGCGCTTCTTTTGCCGGTGCACGCGGATGGTTTCGCCTTTCCATGTCCGCGTTGACAATGAAAAGCGTTTCCTTTATAATCTACGTTGTTTTAGTGGCATTTCAGGAAAATTCTGCAATTTGTTTTACGAAAAGCCACATACCTGACACGCGGCTTGCAGACGAGAAATGCAGGTCGTTTCTGACAAGGAGGAAAATATATGCTTTACGATAAAGTGTCAACGGACATGAATTTTGTTGAGCGTGAGAATCAGGTTGAAAAGTTCTGGAAGGAAAATGACACCTTCAACAAGAGTGTGAAGGAAAATGAGGGACATCCGATGTACATGTTTTACGACGGACCGCCGACAGCAAACGGCAAGCCGCACATCGGACACGTTCTGACACGCGCTGTCAAGGACATGATTCCGCGTTATCACAGCATGAAGGGGGAGGAAGTTCCGAGAAAAGCCGGCTGGGATACCCACGGCCTTCCGGTGGAGATCGAGGTTGAAAAGGAGATCGGCATCGAGGGCAAGGATCAGATCGAGGAATATGGGATTGAACCTTTCATCAAAAAATGCAAAGAGTCCGTATGGAAATATAAAGGCATGTGGGAACAGTTTTCCGACAAGGTCGGATTCTGGGCTGACATGGAGCATCCGTATGTTACCTATTACGACGACTATATTGAGTCGGAATGGTGGGCGCTGAAGGAAATCTGGAATAAGGGCCTTCTGTACAAAGGGTTCAAGGTTGTACCGTACTGTCCGAGCTGCGGCACTCCGCTTTCCAGTCATGAGGTTGCGCAGGGCTATAAGACGCTGAAGGAGCGCACGGCGATCGTTCGTTTCAAGGTAAAGGATGAGGATGCTTATTTCCTGGCATGGACAACGACGCCGTGGACACTGCCTTCCAATATTGCCCTGTGCGTAAATCCGGAAGAGGAATACGCAAAGGTTGCCTGTGCTGACGGTTACACCTACTACATGGCAGCTGCGCTGCTGGATACCGTGCTGGGACCGAAGGCGGCCGAAGGTGAAAAAGCATATGAGATTCTGGAAACCTGCAAGGGTAAGGATCTTGAATACCGGGAATATGAGCCGCTGTATACGTGCGCGGCGGATGCTGCCAGGAAACAGCACAAGAAAGCATTCTTTGTATACTGCGATGATTATGTAACCATGACGGATGGTACCGGTATTGTCCATATTGCCCCGGCTTTCGGTGAGGATGATGCCCGTGTCGGCCGCAAATATGACGCCCCGTTTGTACAGATGGTGGATGACCATGGCCGCATGAAACCGGAGACCGGAAAGTTCGCAGGTATGCGCTGCAAACCGACGGAGCATGAGGTGAAGGATGAAGGAGCGGTCAGTGCGGATCCGGAAGTGCTGAAGGATCTGGAGGAGAGAGGCATTCTGTTCGCCGCTCCGAAGATGGAACATGATTATCCGCATTGCTGGCGCTGCGGCACTCCCCTGATTTACTACGCACGGGAGTCCTGGTTTATTAAAATGACCGAGGTGCGGGATGATCTGGTAAAAAATAATAAGGAAATCAACTGGGTTCCGCCGACGATCGGCGAGGGGCGTTTCGGAAAATGGCTGGAGAACATTCAGGACTGGAGTCTTTCCCGCAACCGGTACTGGGGCACTCCGCTGAACATCTGGGAATGCCCGGACTGCGGCAGGAGAATCTGCGTCGGATCCCGCAAAGAACTGGCAGAGCTTTCCGGGAATCCGGAAAATGAGAAGATCGAACTTCACCGTCCGTATGTAGATACGGTGACGATCAAATGTCCGGACTGCGGCGGCGCTATGAAAAGAGTGCCGGAGGTTATTGACTGCTGGTTTGATTCCGGTGCCATGCCTTACGCGGAGCTTCACTATCCGTTTGAAAATCAGGACAGGTTCAAGGAACAGTTTCCGGCTTCGTTCGTCTGCGAAGCTATGGATCAGACCAGAGGCTGGTTCTATTCCCTTCACGCGGAGGCTACGCTGCTGTTCAACAGCCCGGCATTTAAGAACGTCATCTGCCTCGGCTTTGTACTGGATGAGGATGGTGAAAAGATGTCCAAGTCCAAGGGCAATGCGGTAGATCCGATGGAAGCGCTGAACACCTACGGTGCGGATGCGATCCGCTGGTATTTCTACTCCAATTCCGAGCCATGGCTGCCGAACCGCTTTTCCGGAAAGGCCGTGCAGGAAGGCCAGCGCAAATTCCTCGGCACCCTGTGGAATACCTACGCATTCTACGTACTGTACGCGAACATTGACGACTTCAATCCGACGGAACATATCCTGGTTTATGACAAACTTCCGGTTATGGACCGCTGGCTTTTGTCCAGAATGAACTCCATGATCAAGGATACCGATGCTCGGCTGGCGGCTTATCAGCTTCCGGAGACCTGCAAGGTACTGGAGAGCTTCGTCGATGATATGAGCAACTGGTATGTGCGCCGCTGCCGCGATCGTTTCTGGGCGAAGGGCATGGAGCAGGATAAAATCAATGCCTACATGACGCTCTATACAGCCCTGAAAAATGTATGCCTGTGCGCGGCACCGATGATTCCGTTCATTACGGAGGAGATTTATCAGAATATTGTCCGCAAGGTAGATACAAACGCGCCGGAATCCATCCATCTGTGCCGCTATCCGGAAGCCGACGAGGCACAGATCGACAAAAATCTGGAAGATTCCATGGACGAGGTTCTTGATATCGTTGTTCTCGGCCGTGCTGCCCGCAACGAAGCCAACATCAAGAGCCGCCAGCCGATCGGCCAGATGTTCGTGCGGAGTGAGCACCCGCTTGAAAAATACTTTGCAGATATCGTTACTGATGAACTGAACGTAAAGAAGATCACCTTCACCGGCGATGTGCGTCAGTTCACAAATTACATCATCAAACCGCAGCTTCGCACGGTCGGCCCGAAGTACGGCAAACAGCTGGGAGGAATCCGCAAGTATCTGTCTTCCGTTGACGGAAATGAAGCCGTTGATACACTGACGAAGGACGGCGCACTGAAGTTTGATGTCAACGGAACGGAAGTTGTCCTTACACAGGAGGATCTTCTGATTGAGCCGACCAGGGTAGAAGGCTATGTATCCCAGTCGGATTCGAAGCTGACGGTAGTTCTGGATACAAACCTGACACCGGAACTGATCGAGGAGGGCTTTGTGCGCGAGCTGATCAGCAAGATTCAGACCATGCGCAAGGAAGCCGGCTTTGAGGTTATGGATCATATCCGGGTTTACTGCGAAGGAAACGACCGGATCGCGGATATCCTGGGACGCTACGGAAATCAGATTTCCGGCAGTGTTCTTGCCAATGACATTGTCATTGGAGAGGCCGGCGGTTATGCGAAAGAGTGGAACATCAACGGAGAGAAAGTTATTCTGGGTGTAGAAAAACAGGCTTAACGGAAAGAGAGACGGATGAATGCAGATCAACAAGCGATTTGACAAGAAAACTTTCAAGGAACAGGTAAAGGACAATGTCCGTACCCTTTTCCGCAAAAAATTATCGGAAGCTTCGCAGCAGGAAGTTTTTCAGGCAGTCTGCTACGCAGTAAAGGACGTTATTATTGATAACTGGCTGGCAAGCCAGGAACAGTTTAAGAAAGACGATCCGAAGATTGTTTACTATATGTCCATGGAATTTCTGATCGGGCGTACCCTGGGCAACAATCTTATCAACCTGGGGGCTTATAAGGATGTCAGGGAAGCGCTCGATGAGATGGGATTTAACATCAACCTGATTGAGGATCAGGAACGCGACCCGGCGCTGGGCAACGGCGGTCTGGGAAGGCTGGCGGCCTGCTTCCTTGATTCTCTGGCAACCCTCGGGTATCAGGCATACGGCTGCGGGATCCGCTATCACTACGGTATGTTCAAGCAGAAGATTGAGGACGGATATCAGGTAGAGGTGCCCGATAACTGGCTTAAATACGGCTATCCGTTTGAGCTGCGCCGTCCGGAATACGCAAAGATCGTTAAATTCGGCGGTTATGTCCGCGTAGAATATGACGAAAAGACCCGCAGAAACAAGTTTATCCAGGATGGATATCAGTCGGTACAGGCAATTCCGTACGATATCCCGGTTGTCGGCTACGGCAACAACCTGGTGGACACCCTGCGTGTGTGGGATGCGGAGGCTATCAATGATTTCCAGCTTGATTCCTTCAACCGCGGCGATTACCAGAAGGCGGTGGAACAGGAAAACCTGGCCCGCAACATTGTAGAGGTTCTGTATCCGAATGATAATCATTACGCCGGCAAGGAACTGCGCCTGAAACAGCAGTACTTCTTCGTATCCGCATCAGTGCAGGAGGCCATTGCAAACTATAAGAGACGTCACAGCGACCTGCACAAATTCTATGAAAAGGTAACCTTCCAGCTGAACGATACGCATCCGACGGTCGCCGTTGCCGAACTGATGAGAATTCTGGTTGACGAGGAAGGCATGGAGTGGGACGAGGCCTGGGATATCACGACAAAAACCGTTGCCTATACCAACCATACCATCATGGCGGAAGCACTTGAAAAGTGGCCGATTGAGCTGTTCTCCCGCCTCCTTCCGCGTATTTACCAGATCATCGAGGAAATTAACCGCCGCTTTATCCTGCAGATTCAGGAAAGATACCCGAACAATCAGGAAAAGATCGCGAAGATGGCCATTATCTATGACGGGCAGGTACGCATGGCGAACCTGGCCATCGTGGCTGGCTACAGCGTAAACGGCGTTGCCAGACTCCATACGGAAATTCTGGAGAAGCGCGAGCTGCATGACTTCTACGAGATGTATCCGGAAAAGTTCAACAACAAGACAAACGGCATCACGCAGAGAAGATTTATGTGCCATGCGAACCCGCTGCTGAGCGACTGGATCACAGCGCATATCGGCGACGAGTGGATCACGGACCTTCCGCAGATTTCCAAGCTGAAAATGTACGTGGACGATCCGAAGGCGCAGCATGAGTTCATGAATATCAAGTACCAGAATAAGATCCGCCTGGCCAGGTATATCAGGGAACACAACGGGATCGATGTAGATCCCAGGTCGATCTTTGATGTGCAGGTAAAGAGACTTCATGAATACAAACGTCAGCTGATGAACATTCTGCACGTCATGTATCTGTATAACCAGATCAAGGACCATCCGGAGATGGATTTCTATCCAAGAACCTTCATTTTCGGAGCTAAGGCAGCCGCCGGTTATGAACGTGCCAAGCTGACAATCAAGCTGATCAACAATGTCGCGGATGTCATCAATAACGACGCTTCCATCAAGGGCAGACTGAAGGTTGTCTTTATTGAGGATTACCGTGTATCCAACGCAGAGCTGATCTTCCCGGCAGCCGATGTTTCCGAGCAGATATCCACGGCCTCGAAGGAAGCCTCCGGAACCAGCAATATGAAGTTCATGCTGAACGGAGCTCCGACACTCGGCACGATGGACGGCGCCAACATTGAGATTGTGGAGGAAGTCGGCGAGGAGAATGCCTTCATTTTTGGATTATCCTGTGATCAGGTGATGGATTACGAGAAGAACGGCGGCTATGATCCGGGCTTTTACTTCAACAATGATCCGGATATCCGCCGTGCGCTGATGCAGCTGATCAACGGTGAGTATTCCAACGGCGACATGGAGCTGTTCCGGGAACTGTACGATTCCCTGCTTACCAGCAAATACAGCCGTCCGGATCAGTACTTCATTCTGGCGGATTTCAAGTCCTATGCGGACGCACACAGAAGAGTGGAGGAAGCCTATCGCGACAGCAGCCGCTGGGCACGTATGGCCATGATGAACACCGCCTGCTCCGGCAAGTTTACATCGGACCGCACAATCCAGCAGTATGTCGATGAAATCTGGCATCTGGATCACGTAGAAATCAAAGTTGACCCGCAATCCTTCGAGTGACTGCCGGGAGTATGACCGGAGCAATCCGGCCGGAATAAATCCGGCACGAAAGAACGGAAGAGTGAAAAAGCCCGGCTGACGGTAGAAAACGTCAGCCGGGCTTTTTTGAACAAACCATTCCGTTCGGGGGATGCTGGTTCGTTCTGTATTTAGTTGATGATAAAATTATTCAGCGTGTGCAGCGCCTGTCGGACATACAGATTCGCATGTTCCGCAGTCAAGGCATTTGTCCGGATCGATTACATATTTTCCATCGCCTTCGGAAATAGCTTCAGCCGGGCA
>ONLK01000094.1 GCA_900318615.1 uncultured Eubacteriales bacterium | reverse complement strand
TAAGGGAGTGTCTGGTTCCGGGAACGCGGGACGGGCATCTGAAGTTCCGTCTCATTCTGGACCGCTTCAGCGCGGAGCTTTTCCTGCAGGACGGGGAGAAGGTTATGACGGTTACCTTTTTCACGGAGCAGGAAGCGGACCGGATTTCTTTCCATGCGGTTGGTGAGGCAAGGATGGATGTGGTAAAATACGACCTGAATTTATAAGACGCGGACCGGGGCACGCTGTGATGCGTGGCCCGGTCTGTGCGATAACATACAGGCTGCGCCGCGCTGTAAGGCGCAGGTCAAGCCGCACCTTGAATACATGGAAGGAGCAGAACACATTGGAATGGCGGGAAATGAGACGCTTCCGGCAGCAGATCTCCCAAGAGGAGTGTCTGGAGGTTCTACGGAATGAAAAGCGTGGGGTTCTTGCCCTCAACGGAGAAAACGGATATCCGTATGCTCTGCCGGTAAACTTCTTTTATGACGAGGAAGATGGCAGAATTTATTTCCACGGAGCAAAAGAAGGCGCAAAGATGGATTGTCTGCAAGCCGATGACAGAGTCTGCTTCCTTGTATATACGCAGGGCTTCCAAAAAGAAGGTGACTGGGCATATTATCCGACATCCGTTATTGTGCGCGGCCGCGTCAGCATACTGAGCGACCCTGCAAGAATTAAGGAGCAGTGCAGAAAAATCGGATTGAAGTATTATCCGACCGAAGGAAGCGTGGAGAAAGTGCTGCGTGATACCGAGGGGCGGTTCAGCGTGCTGGCGCTCTCGGTGGAACATATGACGGGAAAACTGGTTCATGAATCGTGAACGGGCGCGGGCCGGAAATATCCTACAATCTGCCGGTGATCTATCCGCATCATGCAATACACCTTCATCCGGTGATCTATCCGCATCATGCAATACACCTTCATCCTGCGATATTGCATGAATATTTCAAGACAAATGAGCGGCGCGAGCCCGTATTGCATAGAAATAGTCAAAATCTATGCAATACGGCTCACGCTTTTTAGTTTGTCTTGAAAAATCTATGCAAAATGGGGTGAGAGGTATGTATTGTATTGTTTAGATGGCTGGTCAAAAAACTCACCGCCGCTGTGTTGTCATTCTATTGGGGAAATGGCATTCTACTTGCTTATTGTCTTTGCCAGAATTGCATTATAATAATTTTAAGATAATTTGAAGAAAAATACAGCAGGAGTCAAAATATGATTCAATATATCGCACATTTAAAAGAGAATGAGGCAGGCGATGCCGCAGGGCCGGAACAGCCAGTAGATTCTCTTCCGGACAGTCGGAAACAATCGGTGCAAGAACATCTGGAAAAGACTGCGGAACTGGCGGCTTCTATGGCGATGGATCCCTGGAAAGACGTCGTATTTGACATAGGCCTTCTGCATGACATAGGGAAATATCAGGCATCGTTTCAGAAGAAAATCCGGGGAGAAAATATCCGCGTCGATCATTCAACTTGCGGCGCGGCCGTGGCGGCGAAGAAATTCAGCATGCCAGCTGCCGTATTTATGGAATACTGCATAGCGGGGCACCATGCGGGACTTCCGGATGGAGGCCGGAAGGAGGATCAGCCCGGTGAGATTTCCGGAGGTCATGTCACCCTTTCCGCACGTCTCAAACAGTCAGATTTTGAATCTTGCGATGAGTATAAGAGAGAAGTATCGCTTTGCCCGATTGATCAGGAGAGATTAGGCAGGTATCTGATGGAAGAAGCCGGGAAACTGCAGAAGTCTGACCCGCAGAGGATGGCGGAACTCTTTATCGATGAGACCTCATATTTTATCCGTTATTGTTATTCCTGCCTTGTTGACGCGGATTCTCTGGATACCGAGCATTTTTGCCGTGATATCGACAGATCGACACTGAAAAGCAATTTTGCAGCGTGTCTTGAAAAACTGGACAGACAACTGGAATCGTTCGGCATAAATGCGAATCAGACACTTCTGCAAAAGACGCGCACGGACATTCAGCAGCAGGCATTTGAGAATATTGCAGAGGATGCGGATGTTTATCTTATGAGCATGCCGACCGGCAGCGGAAAAACACTTTGCAGCGCAAAGTGCGCGCTGATGAAAGCACTCGGAGAACATAAGAAACATATTATTTACGTTATCCCGTATAACAGTATCATTTCTCAGACAGCAAAACAGTTTCAGCAGATTTTTAACGGGCAAGACGGTGATAACGCGAAGACGGCGAACATCCTGCGTCATCAGTCAACGTATTCGGTTGAAGACGACGAGAACGCAGATGATTCTTATAAGCTGCAGGTCAATCAGGCGGTTGAGAACTGGGACGCAGATTTTATCATTACGACAGAAGTGCAGTTTTTTGAGACACTCTTTTCCAATCGGCGGAGCAAGCTCCGAAAAATGCACAATATGGCAGACAGTGTTTTGATTTTCGACGAAGCGCACCTGATTCCGGTGGATTTCATGCAGCCCTGTCTGGAAGGAATTGCTGTTCTGACGAAAAAACTTGGCTGTAAAGCTATTTTTCTGACAGCTACGATGCCGGATTACAAGGCGCTACTAGACTGTTATTCACTCCCGGGACTCCGGGTCCGGGAACTTGTGCCGGATAAAAGCCGGTTTGCTGTATTTCGTAAATGCAGGTTCCAGAACCTTGGGAGAATAACGGAAGAACAGCTCCTTGGCCGGTTTGGCAGTTCGCCGTCAACACTGGTTGTGGTTAATTCCAGAAAAACAGCGCGCCGTCTTTATGAAAATTTGGGCGGGGAAACCAGAAAGGGACTCTACCATTTATCCACGTACATGACGAAACGGGATATCCAGAATGCGATTGACAGTATCCGAAAGGCACTTACAGAGGCAACAGAAGATTCAGATCCTGTAATTGTTATTTCGACGTCGCTGATTGAGGCGGGCGTCGACCTTGATTTCTGCACAGCCTATCGGGAACTGACCGGATTGGATAGTATTCTGCAGACCGGCGGCCGGTGCAACCGAGAAGGAAAGAGAAAATCAGGGGATGTTTATGTTTTTGAATTGAGCGATCAAACGGGCACAAGAAAGGCGGACAAAGATCCGAAAGTTATTGTAACCCGCGCACTTCTCAAGGAGTATCCGGATGTTTCCGAAGAGGCATGTATCCGGGAGTATTATCAGAGAGTTTACCTTGCCGATAAAGACAAAATCACCGGCAAGTCGATGGCACGCCAGATGATTGCAAACGGGATACCTGTGAATGCGAGAAACATCCCGATCGGATCCATTCAGTTTGCATCGTATGAGCGGCAAATGATCATCAGTGCGGACGAGTCGCTGATTGTTCCGGAAACGGAGAAAGCGCAGCAGCTTGTCGAACAGATCCGTTACAGCGGCATATCGCGGAAAGTCATGCGTGAGCTGCAGCAGTATACCTGCAGCGTGCCACGGGACAAACTGGAAGAGCTTTACCGTCAGGGCGTAATCGAGAATCTGGCTGACAGGATCGGACAGGCAGCCCCTGGCGGAAAAAAGCGCGGAAACCGGATTCTGTGTCTTTCCAACATGAGTTACTACAGCAGGGAGAAAGGAATTCTGATGGAGGGAGAGAACTAATATGTCGATTAAGGTTATTGTGAGCGGGCCGCGGGCTTGTTTTACGCGGCCGGAGATGAAAGCGGAACGGGTGAGCTATGATGTTCCGACGCCGGGAGCACTGGAAGGACTGCTGAAAAGCGTTTACTGGAAACCGGCCATGCGGTACGAAATTGATAAAATTGTTGTTTTTCATCCGATAGTATTTACGAATGTCCGGCGAAATGAAGTGAAGTCAAAGGTCAAGTTCAGCAAGATGAAAGCACAGATGACTGAAGCGCAGGAAGTGAAGGAAGGCAGGAAAAAGGAGATCACTGCCGACCCGCGCATCTACACAAATATTGGTGATGAACGGACGCAGCGGGCTTCGATGATTTTGAAGAATGTCCGGTACGGCGTTGAATTTCATATCGAGCTTACAGGACTTCGCTGTGAACGGGAGAGCAGAGAATGCGATCCTTTGAAAAAACATGAAGCGGAATTTATCAGGCGCTGCAGGAAGGGACAGTATTTCCGACAGCCGTGCCTCGGGTGTGCCGAATATCCGGCAGACATTGTTTTGGCGGACCATTTCGAAAAGGAAGAAATCAGCCCGGAGAATATGGGAACGCGCGACCTCGGATTTATGATCTATAAGGTGTGCTTCAAAGACGGCGGCCATCCGCTAAATGATGACTGGGAACAGAATATTTATTCTGATGAGGCGCAGAGCCGGTTTTACCGGCCGGTGATGCGGGACGGCGTCATAGATGTCGCCGGGTACAAGGGGGCGTTGCCATGCTGATCAGCGCACTGAATGATTATTATGATGTCCTTACCGCGAGGAACATCATCACGGATTCCGGCTATGCGGAAACAGATGTCAGCTATCAGATAATCCTGTCGCCGGAGGGGAAACTTGTGGGACTTCGGGATTGCCGGATATCGGAAACAATAACGAATCCCGGAGGAAAATCGGTAACCAAGGTTTCTCCCGGGAAAATGCGTATTCCGGAGAGACCGCGTTCAACTACCGTAAGTGCCAACTTTGTTGAAGTCAGACCGGGGTACATCTTCGGACTGGAATATCATCCCGGAAAAAACGGCAGCAGCGATATGCTTTCCACCAAGTCGAACGGAACGACGGCAAAACAGAAAGAAAAACTGAAATTACAGCATCAGAGTTTCTGTCAGGAAGTCGTGCAGGACTTCGGGGATATGACTTCGCCGCTCGCCATGGCCTATGTCCGCTTTGTCCAAACATGGCAGCCGGAACAGGAAACGCAGAATCCGTATCTTATGGGACTGAAGGCGGATTTGAATAAATGCAAGTTTGCCTTCTGCCTGGAAGGTCATCCGGAGAAGTGCCTGCAGGAGGAAGAACAGGTTCGGGAGAAATGGCAGGAAATGCGGGAAGCAGGAGACAGGGACACAGAAGATCAGGTCATCTGCCAGTGCGCGGTTACCGGAGAAGAACTTCCTGTCGCGGAGGTTCATGATGCCATGATTTCAGGCCGGGGCATCGGCATAAAGGATGCCGGAATTAACCCCAGTCTCGTGAATTTCAAACCGGAATCGTTCCTCTCCTACGGTCATGCGCAGGGAGAAAATGCCTGTATTTCGGTCAAAGCCATGAAGCGTTATACGAAGGCTTTAAATTATCTGCTCACCAGCCCTTCGAATCACAGCTATATTGACGGGCAGACCATTGTGTACTGGTCCTCCGACGGCAATACAGAAAATGAAACTTTATGGAAAACCATCTTTGATCAGCCTTCGGATCAATATTCGGCGGAGGAGCTGGATTCAGCGCTGAAAGGGCTGATC
>ONLK01000009.1:4132-44278 GCA_900318615.1 uncultured Eubacteriales bacterium | reverse complement strand
GAGGATCTGGAAACATTGATCTGCCCGCTGCCGGAGGATATTGTAAAACGCAAGTACGGCGGCGATTTTGAAGGGGCTGTCCGCCTGTGTGATCAGGCGATTGCGGCAAAGGAAACTTCAGAGTACATGAAAAGAAGACTTCGTCTGGAAAAGCGAATTCTCGAGAGACTGCCTGCGGAATATCCGTACACATTTGAAGAGATTGAGGGCAGGGTACGGGAGATACTGCCGGATGTAACAAGGGAAGAGCTGCGCCGCTGGCAGGATGAAGGACAGCTTGACTGGATTTATGTAAAAGGACAGGAGCGCTTTGCCGGCCGGGTTGTCTCCAACCTGATGAATAACGCAGAACTTGCAAAACGTTCCGCACTTCTTCTGGGGAAAGCCGATGAAAAAGGAAATGCTCCGCTTTCTGCCGGAGCCGTCAACTGCGAAAAATCGCGGCAGAAAATGATGAAGGATGGCGTGGATTCTCATCATTTCCGCATCCGCGAGACCATGACCATCAGCGACCGCGCTTTCCATCCCGGAAAAATCAAGGTGTACCTGCCGGTTCCGGCACAGTGCGCTCAGTTAAGTGATATTAAGATAGAGGCGGCTTCCCCGGTTCCGTACCATCTGTCGGATCCGGCTGCACCGCAGCGAACCATCTGTTTTGAGGAGGATATGAAGGAAAATCACCCCTTCTTTGTAGAGTTTTCCTTTACGAGCACCGGCTATTACCATGATTTCTGGTCGGAAAAAGACGGGGGCACCATGTCTTTGATGTACCGGAACCGTCCGAAGGAAGATGATCCGGTCCCGGAGGATCTTGAGGAACATTATCCTCACATCCGCTTCACTGCGTTCCTCCGGCAGCTTTGCGCACAGCTTTCCGAAGGATGCCGGACACCGATGGAAAAGGCAAAAAGCTTTTACAATTATCTGACCACGCAGGCACATTATTCCTACGTCAGTCCTTATTTCCTGATCGAGGACCAGGCAGAATACTATACGATGAACCGCCATGGCGACTGCGGTCTGTATTCGCTGGCCATGATCAACCTGTGCCGGATCGCCGGGATTCCGGCCCGGTGGCAGTCTGGAAATTCAATCTGCGGAGACTTCGGAGGCTGCCACGACTGGTGCCAGATTTATCTGGAACCGTACGGCTGGATCGGATGCGATCCTTCCTACGGCGGTGACAGCACGGAAACGAAACGCCGTTTCTATTTCGGCAACCTGGATCCGCTGCGTATGCCGAGCAACCGCGCCTTTCAGCAGCCCTTTGATCCGCCTATGGAATATCTGCGCGCGGACCCGTACGACAACCAGAGTGGGGAAGCGGAATACGAAGATGGAAGCCTCTCCGGCTGTGATTTCGACACCGAGAAAAAGATTTTGGAAAATACCACCTTATAAAACTAAAAATTTTAGAGAAGTCTTGAAAAAACGGTAAATTTGTTGTAAGATAACTTTGATTTACAGTACAACGAAAATCTCCTATACCTGCCGATGGGGGCATCGTATTGGAGATTTTTGCTTTAATGGGATTTGCCTCCGCTTTCCATGGCAGAAGAGGAGGGGAAGTAATTCCAGACCGCCCAGCGGGGGAACCGGAAATCTTCGTGTACCTGTCGGACATGGAGGAGTTTCAGAATGATGGAGAGGAGAACGAAATGAAAAAAAGAGCAGCAGCATGTTTGTTGTCGGCCGCTATGGTTCTGTCAGCGTTTCCGTCTGTAACAGCGATGGCGGATGACGATGATCAGGTGTTCCGGACACTGTATGACAGCGAGGTTACAACACTTAATTATCTGACTACGAGTACAACCAACGATTACAAGATTGCAGCCAATACCATCGACTGTCTGGTTGATTACGACCAGTTCGGCAACATTACTCCGGGCCTGGCAGAAAGCTGGGAGTCCAACGATGATATGACCGTATGGACCTTCCATATCCGCGAAGGTGTAAAATGGGTTAACAACGAGGGCGATGAGATGGCGGACGTTACCGCAAACGACTGGGTAACGGCAGCGCGCTATGTCAATGACGCCGCTCACGACTGCGATAACCAGTATATGTATAATACAGGCGCCATTGTTCACAATGCGCAGGCTTATTATGATTACACAGCCTACATGCTCGCATCCGACGGAGGCAAGGAAGAAACCGACGCGGACGGAAATGAGCTGACCCCGGTTGATGAGGTGGCTCCGGAGAGCATCGGCGTAGAGGCGACGGATGACTATACCCTGGTTTATACGCTGGACAGCCCGTGCTCCTTCTTCCCGACCATCGTTTCCTATACCTCCTACATGCCGGTATGCCAGGACTGCCTGGATGAGTACGGCGACAGCTTTGCCATCGACAACGAGAGCATGTGGTATAACGGTGCTTACATTCTGGACACCTACGAGCCGCAGGAAGAGCACGTTCTTCTCAGAAACGACAGTTACTGGGATAAGGACAACGTTCATCTGACCGAGATCGACCAGATTTATAACGCGGATGCGTCCACCGTGGAAGCTTCCATGTACAAGAACGGAGAAATTGATGAAGCCTCCATTCCGTCAGATCTGCTTGATTCCTGGCTGAATGACGACGCGACGAAGGATGAAGTTCACAGTACAAGAGCAGATACCTCCTTCTCCTATTTCTATATGTTCAACTTCGATCCGGAATTCGACAAAGAATACGAGCCGGAGAACTGGAAAATTGCGGTGAATAATGAGGACTTCCGCAAATCACTGATGTATGCGATGGACAGAGTAAAAGCCCTGACCGTGAAGGATCCGTACCATCCGGAAGCCCTGCTGAACAATACGGTAACTCCGGCCAACTTCACAGCTGCCGCCGGCAAGGATTATACCGAATATGAACCGCTCGCTTCCTACACCGAAGGAGATTCTTTCGATGAGAAGGCAGCCGTCGAATATCGTGATAAAGCCAGAAAAGAGCTGGAAGAGGCAGGATGCACGTTCCCGGTTAAGGTGCTGATGCCTTACAATCCGTCTTCAACCAACTGGGATAAGGAATGCCAGGTAATCGAGCAGCAGATGGAAGGGCTCCTGGGAAGCGATTACATTGATATTATTGTACAGGCAGGTCCGGAGACAGGTTTCCTGTCCGCTGTCCGCCGAAGCGGCGCCTATGCCTTCATGAAGTGCAACTGGGGTGCTGACTATGCCGATCCGCAGACATGGACCGAGCCGTTCAAACCAGACAATGGTTACGGCTTCTGGGATAAATCCGAGGATGAGAGTACGCAGGCAGTCTACCAGGAGTGGAGCGCTGCGGTTGCCAAAGCGGATGCAATCTACGATGATGAAGCGGCAAGATACGAAGCTTACGCAGAAGCAGAGAAGATTCTTCTTGACCATGCCATCATTGTGCCGTATTCTATCGACGGTGGCGGTTTCGAAGCATCCAGGATCAGTGTATTGGAAGGAGAGTATGCCCCGTACGGCGTAGCAAACCTTAGATATAAATTCAAGACGCTGCATGACGACTCCATGAGTATGGACGAGTTCAGTGATGCACTTGCACAGTGGGAAAAAGAGAGAAGCGCTTCCATCGCTTCTGAAACGGATGCGGAAACCGTAACAGAAGCTGCAACAGAATAAGCAAAACTGCCTGAAAACATTATCAGTGCCAGGGCGCAGCGCTCGGTGAAAACCGTCCGCTGCGCTTCGTGTGTATTTAGCAAACCTGCGGTATGGGCAGAGAGGTTCCGCCCGCAGACATGTCCGGAGGAAGATTATTGTGGTCAAATATATCCTCAAACGAGTTATCCACTCACTGATCACGCTTGTGATCGTCATATCCATTGTCGTGCTGCTGCTTCGCCAGATGCCGGTCGAGGGATATTTTAACAACTATGACAAGGTATCGGAAACACAGAAGTATGTGAAGCTGCAGTCACTCGGACTGAAGGATCCGGCGATTGTTCAGATTGGGAAGTACTTAAATCAGCTGCTTCACGGCGATCTGGGAACATCGAATAAGTACAGAGAAAATTATCCGATTGCCAAAATCATCGCCAGGAAAGCACCGGTTTCAATCGAACTTGGTCTGCTGGCGCTGGCGCTGGCGATTCTGATCGGTTTCCCGCTGGGCATTGCCATGGCGCGGTCAACGAAGGGACGATGGAAGTTCTGGGATAAATTCGGGACGGTTTTAATCGTCATCGTCCAGGCGGTACCTTCCGCCGTGTACCATATTCTGATTCAGCTGTACGGCTCTGAATGGTTCGGAGTTTCCATGCTGTACGACAAGCGTGACTGGCGTACCTGGATCCTGCCGGTTATCTCACTTTCTCTCGGCAGCATGGTTTACTACGCCATGTGGCTGAGACGGTACATGGTGGATGAGTCGAATAAGGACTACATTAAGCTGGCGCGCGTGAAGGGCGTGTCTTCGAAGAAAATAAATTCCGTGCATATCTTCCGAAATGCGGTGGTACCGCTGGTTCAGTATCTTCCGGAATCCATTCTGTTCACGCTGATGGGCTCTTTGTATGTGGAATCTCTGTATTCTATCCCGGGTATGGGCGGACTGCTGGTGCAGGCTATAAAAATTCAGGACAATACGCTGGTAGAGGCTCTGGTTGTTATCTATGCGGCTCTTTCCGTTCTCGGACTTCTTCTTGGCGATCTTCTGATGGCTTTCCTTGATCCGAGGATCAGCCTGACCAGAAAGGAGGGTTCGAGATCATCATGAGCAGTTCTTATCGTGATTTTAAGGAAAAACAGCTGGAAAACCAGATTACCGGTGATCTGGAAAGGAAACTTAGTCCCTTCGAGCAATATAAGGACCTTTCCGGAGAGGAACTTTTCACGGAGGCGGATGCAGACCGCGCGGAAGCGGAGCGCGGCGGATATTCCAACTATTCGTACTGGAAGGCTACGCTGAAGGTATTCTTTCAGAATAAGGCAGCCGTATTTTTCCTCATTCTGATTATTGCCGTACTGACCTTTACGTTTCTGCAGCCGCTGCTTCCCAGCCAGAAATCTCCGAAAACGATCTATAATGATGAAAACGGAGTTCAGATTATCAACCGGCAGCCGGACAGCGAGTTCTGGTTCGGCACCAACTCCATCGGCCAGGACCTGTGGGCGAGAACCTGGTCCGGCACCAGAACCAGCCTGGGAATCGGCTTTGCCGTTGCCTGCTTTGAGGCCGTCATCGGTACGCTGGTCGGACTTTTGTGGGGGTATGTCCGAAAGCTCGATACGTTCTTCACGGAACTTTACAATGTATTTGATAACATACCGCAGACGCTGGTGTTGATCCTGATTTCCTACATCATGAAACCAGGCATCGGAACCATAATCTTCGCACTGTGTCTGACCGGATGGCTGTCCATGGCCCGCTTTATCCGGAATATGGTAGTGATCATCCGCGACCGTGATTATAACCTGGCGTCACGGTGCCTGGGTGTTCCGACCTCCCGCATCGTCACCAAAAATCTGCTGCCGTACCTGGTTTCCGTCATTGCGCTTCGCATGGCGCTGGCTATTCCGGCGGCCATCGGCAATGAGGTTTTCGTCACCTACATTGGCATCGGCCTTCCGACGGATATACCGTCGCTGGGGAATCTGATCCAGGCGGGCCGACTGGTTATGTCGGAGCCGACGCTCCGCTACCAGCTGCTCTTCCCGGTAGCTGTTCTGGCAACGATCACGATCTCCCTGTACATTGTCGGCAACGCCTTCGCGGACGCCGCCGACCCGAAGAACCATCTGAGATAAGGAAGGATCGACATGGCAGAACCATTATTATCCGTACAGAATCTTGATTTTGAATTTACGCTCCGAAGCCAGGTGCTTCATGCCCTGCGCTCGGTCAGCCTGGATATTTATCCGGGCGAAAGCCTGGCGATCGTCGGAGAATCAGGCTCCGGAAAATCAGTGTTCGTGAACACGCTGATCGGGCTGAACGCTCCAAACGGGCGGATTGCCGGCGGACATATTTATTATCACGGCCAGGATCTGACAGCGCTGAAAACGGAAAAGGACTGGAAAAGCATCCGCGGCACGAAAATAGCCATGGTCATGCAGGACCCGATGACTTCCCTCAACCCCCTGAAGACAATCGGCTACCAGATCCGGGAGGCAGTGGAGCTTCACCAGAATGTTCACGGTGAGGAGGCAAAAAAAGTTGTCTGCAATCTCCTGCGGGAGGTTGGCATCTCCAATCCGGAGCGCCGGTATAAACAGTATCCGCATGAGTTTTCAGGCGGCATGAGACAGAGAGTTGTCATTGCCATTGCCATTGCCTGCCGGCCGGAGATCCTGATCTGTGACGAGCCGACGACGGCACTGGACGTTACGATCCAGGCACAGATACTGAATATTCTGAAACAGATGAAGGAAAAATATCATCTGACGACCATCTATATTACACACGATCTGGGTGTGGTCGCCAATGTGGCGGACCGCATTGCTGTCATGTATGCCGGAGAATTTGTTGAGGAAGGAACGTGCAGCGAAGTATTCTACGATCCGCGCCACCCGTACACCTGGGCGCTGCTGTCGTCACTGCCGCAGCTGGGTGTAAAAGGACAGGACCTTTATTCGATTGCAGGCACACCGCCCAATTTGTTCCACGAAGTGCACGGCGATGCTTTTGCGCCCCGCAATCCGCATGCACTGAAGATTGATTTCGTGCGGCGCCCGCCGGTCTACCAGGTAAGTGATACACACTTTGTGCGGACCTGGCTGCTCGATCCCCGCTCACCCCATATGGAAGCTCCATCGCATATTGATGAGCTGAGAAAGAAGGGGAGGGATATGAAGCTGAATATCTACGAAAAACCGGTGCTTGTAAAGGCTGGTGAAGGCGACGGGGAAGCGGCCGGCATGAAGAAGAGTGACTTTGAAAATGGAAAGGATGAGTGAAACGATGCCGGAAAATGGAGATAAAATTCTGGAAGTTGAGCATGTAGGCGTTGACTTCGGCTCGAAACGTCATCCGTTCCATGCGGTCAGGGATGTCTCGTTCTCGATTTACAGAGGAGAGACCTTCGGACTGGTCGGTGAATCCGGTTCCGGCAAGACGACGATCGGCCGGGCAATTATCAGGATCAATCCGATCACAGCCGGGCAGATCCGTTTTGAAGGAAAGCGCATTTCCGGAAAACTGAGCCGGGAGGAAGACCAGCAGGTAACGCGCGATATACAGATGATCTTTCAGGATCCGATGAGTTCTCTGAATGAGCGCGCAAAAGTCGGCTATATTGTGTCCGAGGGGCTTTATGCCCGGGGCTGTCATTACACGGAGGAAGAGAGAAAGGAAAAGGTTGACCGGGCACTGCTGGACGTGGGCCTGCTTCCGGAGTTTTCTTCCCGCTTTCCGCATGAGTTTTCGGGCGGCCAGCGCCAGCGTATCGGCATTGCCCGCGCCATGATCATGAATCCGAAATTCATTGTGGCGGATGAACCGATTTCCGCGCTGGATGTTTCCATCCGGGCGCAGGTACTTAACCTGATGCGCCATCTTCAGGAGGAACGCGCTCTTACCTATCTTTTCATCGCGCATGACCTTTCCGTGGTACGGTTTATCTGTAACCGGATCGCGGTTATTCATAAGGGACAGATTGTAGAACTGGCGGATTCAGAGGAACTTTTCCGCCATCCGTTCCATCCGTACACACAGGCACTGCTGTCCGCCATCCCTCAGCCGGATCCGCTGGAAGAGAAAAATAAAAAGCTGCTGGTGTATGACCCGTCCATACATCATTATGAGACAGATAAGCCGTCCTTCGTCGAGATCCTTCCAAAGCATTTTGTGATGGCCAACCAGGAGGAGACGGAAAAATACAGAAAAGAACTGGAACATATGGATTAACGTACATAAGATATAGAAGCATACAGGCCATTGTCAGACTGCAGCCCTTCACACCGGCTGCAGTCTTTTTTGTCAAGCGAAAATGTTTCACAAAAAACCATATAAAAACCGTTCTATTTTTATCCTTCACAAAAATCTCTTCTTGTAGTAGTATAGATAACGCAATATTTAGTACATAGAAGTGAACCGGACAACTATATTTTGCTACATTGTTCACAGAACAGGCCGTCCGTCCGGATCGCATAAAATGGCCGGGTAGAAGCAATTCAGTAATTATTTTCAGGCTGTACAAGGAGAAAGCTATATGGATAAGTCAGTCAATGTCAACGTGATCAAGCGAAGCGGCGAGGAAGTTCCGTTTGATGTTACGAAAATTATTAACGCAATCAAAAAAGCCAACCACGAGGTAGAACCGATTTATCAGCTCAGTGAGGTACAGATCAACGCGGTTGCGGATAACATTACGGATAAGGTACACAGCTATACTCACGCGGTCAGCGTGGAGGATATTCAGGATATGGTGGAGACGGGTATCATGGCAATGCGCGGCTACGAGGTAGCTCAGAAATATGTCCGCTATCGCTATAAACGCGAGATTGCCCGCAAATCCAATTCAACGGATGAAGGCATTCTGTCTCTGATCGAGCAGAGCAATGAGCTGGTGAAGCAGGAAAATTCCAATAAGAATCCGGTGATCAACAGTACGCAGCGCGATTACATGGCTGGTGCCGTCAGCAAGGATCTGACAGCCCGCATTCTTCTGCCGGAGGACATTGTAAAGGCACACGAGGAAGGTATCATCCATTTTCATGACGCCGATTATTACGCTCAGAAGGAACATAACTGCGATCTGATTAATCTGGAGGACATGCTGCAGAACGGCACCGTCATCTCCGAGACAATGATTGAAAAGCCGCACAGCTTCTTTACCGCCTGCAATGTCACCACCCAGATTGTGGCGCAGGTTGCCTCCAACCAGTATGGCGGACAGTCATTTACGCTGGCGCATCTGGCACCGTTTGTCGATATCAGCCGCCGGAAAATCCGCCGGCAGGTAATGGAGGAGCGCACCGCCTGCGGGGAAAGCTGCGAGGATGCGATTGTTGATAAGATTACGGAGATGCGGCTGCATGAGGAAATCCGGAACGGAATCCAGACGATTCAGTATCAGCTGATTACACTGATGACCTGCAACGGCCAGGCTCCGTTCGTCACCATGTTCATGTACCTGGACGAAGTGCCGGCCGGACAGACGCGGGAGGATCTCGCCGCCGTCATTAAAGAAGTCCTGCTTCAGAGAATGCAGGGCGTTAAGAATGAAGCAGGTGTGTGGATTACACCGGCTTTCCCGAAGCTGATTTATGTGCTGGATGAGGATAACATCCGCGAGGGTACGAGATACTGGGACCTGACAAAACTCGCGGCACAGTGCACCGCCAGGAGAATGGTGCCGGATTATATTTCCGCCAAAAAAATGAAGGAGCTGAAGGGTGATGTTTATCCCTGCATGGGATGCCGCAGCTTCCTGACACCGGACACGGAAGGCCTGGGAGAGAATGGAAAGCACAAGTATTACGGACGCTTCAACCAGGGCGTTGTAACGGTTAATCTGGTTGATATCGCCTGCTCCTCCGGCCGCGATATGGACAAATTCTGGGAAATTTTTGACGAGAGAATGGAACTGTGCCACCGTGCGCTGCGCTGTCGTCATGAGCGCCTGCTCGGAACTCCGTCGGACGTTGCGCCGATCCTCTGGCAGTACGGAGCCCTGGCCCGCCTGAAGAAGGGCGAGACCATTGACAAGCTCCTTTTCAATAATTATTCAACCATCAGTCTGGGGTACGCAGGCTTGTATGAGATGTGTGTATACATGACCGGAAAGAGCCATACGGACCCGGAGGCAAAGCCGTTTGCGCTGAAGGTAATGCAGGCGCTGAATGATTACTGTGCAAAGTGGAGAAAAGAGGAGAATATCAGCTATTCCCTGTATGGAACTCCGATGGAATCCACGACCTATAAATTTGCGAAGTGCCTGCAGAAACGGTTCGGCATCATCAAGGATGTTACGGATCACAACTACATCACGAACAGCTATCACGTTAATGTGCGTGAGAACATCGATGCCTTCACCAAACTGAAATTTGAGGCTGAATTCCAGAAACTTTCTCCGGGCGGAGCCATCAGCTATGTGGAAGTTCCGAACATGCAGAATAACATACCGGCGGTTCTTTCCATCATGCAGTACATCTACGATAACATCATGTACGCAGAGCTGAATACCAAGAGTGACTACTGTGAAGTATGCGGCTATGACGGTGAAATCAAAATTGTGGCCGATGATAACGGCAAGCTGGTGTGGGAATGCCCGCGCTGCGGCAACCGCGATCAGAGCAAGATGAGCGTTGCCAGAAGAACCTGCGGATACATTGGAACACAGTTCTGGAACCAGGGCCGTACGCAGGAAATCCGCGACCGTGTACTGCATGTTGGAATTTCCGAAATGCCGGAATAAAGAACATCCGCAGCAGGATGATTAAGGAATGCCAGCCCCTGCGGCTGGCATTGTCTTTAAGGAGACAGAGCGATGAATTACGCGCAGATTTTAACCTGTGACATGGCCAACGGACCGGGGATGAGAGTCAGCCTGTTTGTCTCCGGCTGTACCCATCACTGCAGAGGATGCTTTAATGAGGTGGCATGGCCGTTTGATTACGGAGAAAAATTCGACAGGGAAACAGAGAACAGACTTCTGGAGACAGTGAAGCCTTCCTACTATCAGGGTATGACCCTGCTGGGCGGTGAGCCGTTTGAGCCGGTGAATCAGAAGGGGCTGATTTCATTTCTAAGAAGATACAAAGAAGAATATCCGGATAAGGATCTGTGGGCATTTACCGGCTATATCTATGACCAGGATCTGGTTCCGGGAGGACGCGCCTTTACGGATGTGACGGATGAAATGCTTTCGTATGTCGATGTGCTGGTGGACGGACCGTTTATGGAGGACCGCAAGGATATTACTCTTTTATACAAGGGATCTTCCAACCAGCGAACCATCGATATGAAACAGACAAGGCAGGAGGGAAAGATCATTTTCTGGAACCCCGGAGATGTCTCCATGTCAAAAATGACACATCTTTGAAAAAGTGTATTATCACATATAATAAGAACCATACTAAATTATATTTTATCTCTGCGACATTTCTTATGTCACAGAGCTTTTTTTATGATAAAATGAATTTACATAAGTCGGGAGGGACTTGCAGCAGGGAAGAGAGTAATGAGTACCATTATTACGGTGTATGGCAGGAATGCTTTCAAGGAATTTCTTCTGCCGGCCATCAACAATGCGGACACATCGATTATTCTCGCTCAGAATGTGTTTCATCTTGGAAAGAACCTTGAGATTTTGCTGGAGGTCGTAGACCATGAGTGGGATTTTCTGCCGTCGGATGAGTATAGGCTCGTCTGCGGCGGCTGTCCCTGTTTTCAGGTTAAGCTGCACGACCGGGACGTCATCCGTCTGAACATTGCAAATGTTAATCAGGTAACCATGACGGTCAGGGAAACGGATAGTTACTTTTCCGTTTATGAAAAATTCTGTCTGGCCGGCCTGCAGACTCCGGTTACCATCGGAAAGGCAACAGACAATATCCTCTGCGGTGACGGATACGGAATGGTATCAAGAAGACACGCGGTTATCCGCGCCGTTCGGGAAGGTTATCTCGTCGAAGATCTGAGCCGGAACGGCACATTCGTAAATAATATCCGGATTCGCGGCTCCGTCCGTCTTTCCTTCGGGGATGTCGTGGATATTTTCGGGCTGCGTATCCTTTCGCTTGGCGATTTTATTGCGGTCAGCAGCAGCGTAAAAATTAATTACAGCATTCTGAAGCCCTGCCGGATCCGGGTTCCGGCAAAGCCTTCTCTTCATGTCCAGTCAACGGTCCGCTTTTTCCACCGCTCTCCGCGGTGCATTCCCAAAATTGATACAGAACCCATTGAAATTGATGAAGCTCCGTCTCCGAAAGATCCGGAGGAGCCTTCTCTGGCCGCCTCCATCGGTCCGTCTCTGACCATGGCATTACCGATGGCCCTGGGATGCAGCATGATGATGCTGTCTTCCAGGCACAGCGGTGCCGGGGTGGGGATCTTTATGTATACCGGTCTTGTAACCGCGCTTTCCTCCTCCCTGATCGGAACCTTCTGGGCTGTATACCGCGCGAAAAAGGTCAGAGAAAAATTCAGCCGGGATAAGGAAACAAGATTGAGTGCCTATAATGCGTATCTGGACAGATGCAGTGTCCGAATCCGTGAAAAGTATGAAAAAAACGCCAGAGCTTTGCGCGAAAGATATCTGAGTGCGGCTGAGTGCTGCCGGTTTTCCGCGGATCAGCCGGCGCTGTGGAACCGGAATGCCGCCCAGGAGGACTTCCTTTATGAGCGCCTCGGAATCGGAGCCGTTCCGTTTCAGGCACAGATCATCGTACCGAAGGAAAAGTTCAGGATGCTTTCGGATACGCTGCTGGAAAAGCCGAACCAGATTCGCGAAAGCTGCCGCATGCTTCGTGATGTTCCTGTGTGCGTGGATTTACTGAAAAACAGACTGATCGGTGTGATCGGAGGCCAGGGCAAGTGCGGCGCCATCACGGTTATGAATGATCTGATTGCACAGATTGCAGCCGGCAGCTGCTACACGGAGGTAAAGCTGCTGGTTGTATATGACAGCCGCGAATGGGGACATACGGGCACAGACCGTTTTATATGCAATCTTCCTCATGTCTGGAATGAATCAAAGACATTCCGGTATGTGGCAGATAATAAGGAAACCGCAGGAGATGTTTTCTATGAGCTGATCCGGATTTTAAGGCGCCGGGCGGAAGAGAACTCTTCGGGAAAGATGGAAAAGAAAGCGGTGCCGAAACCGTATTATGTTCTTTTTCTGGCCAATCAGGAAATGCTGGAAGGGGAACTGCTGGCCCGGTATGTGCTGGAACCGAAGATGCAGTACGGCCTTACAACGGTCATTCTTGCCGGGAAATACGAGGAGCTTCCAAATCAGTGTGAGACAATCATTGAAAATGACGGGGATTTCACCGGTATGTACAACGTATACGATGATATGCAGGAACGCCGGAAGATTCAATTTGATGAGATTTCTCCGACGCAGCTGGAATGTCTGGCAAGAAACATTGCCGATGTGGCTGTCCGTGAAAACGAATCAGACGCGGATATTCCGAATTCTCTGACTTTCTTTGATATGTATCATATTACGAAACCGGAGCAGCTGAATGTTCCGGAGCGCTGGAAAAAGAATAATGCCAGCGAATCCATGAGAGCACTGATTGGAGAGAAGGCCGGAGGAGCTCCCTGCTATCTGGATCTGCACGAAAAATATCACGGACCGCATGGGCTGGTGGCAGGGACAACCGGATCCGGAAAGAGCGAATTGCTTCAGACCTTAATTTTGTCGCTGTCAATAAATTTCAGTCCGTACGATGTCGTATTTTTCATCATTGATTATAAGGGAGGCGGCATGGCGGATCTGTTTGCGGGTCTGCCGCACATGATCGGACGGATTTCCAACCTGTCGGGCAGCCGGATTAATCGCGCGCTCATATCCATTCGGAGCGAGCTGGCCAGACGCCAGCGGATTTTCAGAGAATACGGTGTCAACCACATTAACAAGTATACCGGGCTTTTCAGAAATAATGAGGCGGGACTTCCCATGCCGCATCTGTTCATCATCATTGATGAATTTGCAGAATTGAAGCGCGAACAGCCGGATTTTATGCGCGAGCTGATCCGTGTATCCCAGGTCGGCCGAAGCCTGGGCGTCAACATGATTCTTTCAACGCAAAAGCCGGGCGGCACGGTCGATGAAAATATCTGGAGCAATTCAAGGTTTCACCTGTGTCTCCGGGTCCAGGACAGGCAGGAAAGCAGAGATATGCTGCACCGTCCGGATGCCGCCTACATTACGCAGGCAGGACGCTGCTGTCTGCAGGTTGGTAACGATGAACTATTTGAGCTGTTTCAATCAGGATGGAGCGGAGCTGTGTATTCGGACGATCCGGACGAGGGCAGGACGGATATAGCCAGCCTGCTGTCGATCACCGGCAGGGCGCAGATGGAAGGGAGTCAGGCCAGGCTGCAGAGGCGCCGGCGGCAAAAAGTGAAATGGATTGCCTCTATGATACGCGTTCTGGAGCAGACGGCAGAGGAGAAAGGCTACAATCTGGCCGACCCGGACACCGCGGATTTTCCGGGATCCCCGTTTTGTGCAGACGTTTTCAGGGCGCTGGAAAAAAACGGGATAGACTATCCGTACAGCAATTGCAATGAAAAACGCCTGCTCGATCTGATAGTCCTGTACCGGAAAGCGGGGAAGGATAAGAAATTAACTTCCGATGAAGAAAAGGCGCAGGCAGTCATAGATGCCTCCGGAATGTATCACAGAAAACTTCCCGGACAGCCGGAAAGGACACAGTTGGAAGTACTGACGGCCTATCTGAACCATGCGGCGAAGGAAGGCGGCTACACCTGCAATTTTCAGCTGTGGATGCCGGTTCTGCCGAAAACATTGTATCTGGATCAGCTTTGGAAGCCGGGGGAAAATGTATTTGACGGGAAAACGTGGCCGGTTCCTGCGGAAAACTGGACACTGGCCGTCCCGGTCGGAAAATATGACGATCCTGAAAATCAGGATCAGGGCGCCTTCGTGCTGGATCTGGCGCGTGACGGCAATGTGGCTGTGTGCGGTCTGGCCGGAAGCGGCCGCAGTACATTCCTTCAGACGTATCTGTATGCGCTGATCCGCCGTTATTCACCGGCACAGATCAACGTGTATGCGATTGACTGCAGCTCTAAAATGCTGTCCTGCTTTGAGGGAGAGGCGCATTTCGGAGCTGTTATGTACGAAGGAGAAGATGAAAAAATCGAAAAGTGTATGATGCTGCTTAGTCAGATTCTTGCGGAGCGCAAAAAACTATTCAGGGGAGGAACCTTCAGCCAGTATCTGATTTCCAACGGACGATCCTCTATTCCGGCGGTGCTGCTGGTGATTGATAATTATTCAGATTTCCGTTCCCGGACCGGGAATCGGCAGGATGGATTTATCATGAACCTTTCCAGGGAAGGCATCGGGTGCGGGATTTATCTGATGATTTCGGCGGCAGATTATTCTTCCGCCGAGATTCCGATACGGCTGGCGGAAAATCTGCGAACCCCTGTCTGCTTCGAAATGAATGACAAATTCGGATACGGGGATGTGATGCGCCGGATTCATCTTCCGATTGTTCCGGAAAGCGGTATCAGGGGCAGAGGTCTGATGTGTGCCGGAGAGACTGTTCTTGAATTCCAGGCGGCTCTGGCGGCAGAGGCCGAAACAGACTTCGGACGCGCAGAGAAGATCCGCCGTGAATGCCGGATTATGAATTCGGCATGGCAGGGCAGGAGAGCCCGCCCGGTACCCATGCTTCCTGAAAAACCGTCATGGAATGAGTTTGAAAAGCTGGATGAAGTCCGAAAACTGCTTTCATCCGACCGCTTTCTTCCGGTGGGCTACGACATGAAGTACGCGTCCGTCTACCCGCTCGATCTGAGTCATCTGTATCAATATCTGATTTCCGGCAGGGAGCGCAGCGGACGTACCAATATGCTGAAGGCACTGATGCTCGGGGCTCATGCCAAAGGCGGAAAGGTGGTTATTTTTGATTTCGACGATGAATTTGAAAGTTTCGCCCTGAAAGTGAGTGCCCTGCGAATTACGGACAGCCGTACGATGTTTGATTATTTTTCTGAATTCAGAGAAACCATCGTGGAACGCAATCACGCAAAGAATGCCCTGCTAAATAAGGGGATGGAAGAGGAGGAGATCTTCCGCTCGATGGATGTACAGTTTGAAAAGATATACATGTTCATCGGCAATCTGGGAAATTTCCTGGAGCACGTTTACAGCCCGGCACAGGACGTGCCGGCGATGCATCCGTTTGTCGAGAATATCATGGATAAGGGGCATCTTCATAATGTCTACTGGTTTGCCTGCTATGGAGCGGAGCAGCGGAATGCGTCCGGACGGCGGGCCTTTGCCCTTTACACAAGGGACAGGGAGGGGATTCATTTTGGCGGCAATACAGCTGCGCAGAAGGTGCTGAACCTGGATTATATTCCTTACCTGCAGAGAGAAAAGCAGGAGAAACCGGGCATTGGTCTTATTTCAATGCCTACGGAACATATAAAGACGCAGAAGGTAATGATACCGCTGGTCAAAGCCGGATAACAGAGGAAAAAGATGGTTACAATTGCGCTTTATGATGAGCACCGGCAGGAAGCCGGTATGCTTTCTCATATGATAAGGAGACAGCTCGCCCAAAGCTGCGATGAGGAAAGCTGCTTTTTGATCTGTCCGTCGCCCGACCGGGTACGGGAAAAACTGGCGGAAAAAAACCTTATTGATCTTACCTGTGTTGACCTGGAAAGTGAAGGCGGGATCGGGATGGCTATGGACATTCGGGAAAAATATCCGGAAACGCAGATGATGCTTCTTGCCTCTCCGGAGATGTCGCCTCTTTACTATATGCGGCCTGGAATTCACGCTTCCTCCCTGCTGTTAAAACCGGTCGATTCGGCGGATGCTCCCCGGATTATCCGGGAATTTATCGGGTCATTTTTCGACAGGCGGATGGAAACCATCCCCGGACAAATCCTCAGAATAGAGAAGAGAGGAGAAATTGTTTCAGTTCCGTGCCGGAAAATATGCTATGTGGAGGCCAGAATGAAAAAGGTGTTTATCCGGCTTCCCGATGAGGAATACAGCTGCCGCGATACGCTGGAAAAAATATTGAAAGTCCTTCCGGATACGTTTATACGCTGCCACCGCGGATACATTGTCAATACGGAAAGGATACTGAAAATAAATTTTCCCGCAGGTGAGCTTGTTCTTGATAACGGGATGAAAATCCCGTTATCAAGAAGCTGCAGACAGATGGTAAAGGAGCACGTGCGCTGACCGCGGACAGGAAGGATGGTCCCATGATATTTGTTGATCTGTACGTACCTTCGCTGGATAAAACCTATAATTTCAGATTAAATGAAAAGGCGGCTGTGCATTCCGCTATGGCGGAGATGGCCGCCATGATCGAACAGAAGGAACGGACAAAGCTGGTGGGAGACATAGAAGAGATGGTACTTTGTGATAAGGAAAAGCAGGCTGTTCTGCCGCCGGAAAATACGCTTGCCGGGTGTGAAGTCAGAACCGGCAGCTGTTTGATCCTGGTATGATGTTTCCGTATCCGGCCGGTGCCATTCATCCTGTAGAACAGTCTGCTCGTCGCGGAAAAAGTTCAGGAAGATAAAACGGCGTTATGATCAGATTAAAGAAGGCTGACACAGGTGACCGGGATGTGACCGGACAGTCCGGAATCGGGGAAGGGCTGCACCACTGGGCGAACAGATTGCCCTTATTGCGGACAGTCCGGAATCGGGGGAGGGGCAGTAAGAGAGGAAGATGAATATGAGCAGTCGCAGGATAAGGAATGATCTGTCACGCTTCGAAGCAGATATCAGGAACTATGAGGCAGTGCTTGCCGATATCCGGGTGGTTAACCGGAATATGGCGGAGGCGGTGACTTCACTGAACGGAATGTGGGCAGGAAAGGCTCATGACGCTCTGATGGCTCAGTTTAAGGCAGATGAGGCAGACATAGAAAGCCTGATCCTGCACCTTGAAAAGTTAATGAAAAAGCTGTATTCAGCAAAAAAAGAATACACAGCCTGTGAAAAGGAAGTAAATGGGGTGGCCGCTTCCCTTCAGGCATAGCACAAAGCCAGGCCGGAAAAGCCGGTCACGCGGCAGCTGGCAGGAGGTGAGAACGGATCAGGATGAATCCCGGGGATTGGTTTGATATTAAGGTTTCGCCTGAAACATTGATGGAAAAGGCGGAAGAAGTCAGAGAGCAGGCAGTCAGGCTGCAGGATGATTTCCGGCAGCTTGAGAAAATCATCAGCCGGACAGAGGGTTACTGGCAGGGAGAAGCAGGTGATCTCCACCGGAGTATGTACAAGGGACGGAAGGATCAGATCAGCAGCACGCTGAAGCGTCTGCAGGATTTCCCGACGGATCTTGAAAAAATGGCCGGCGTCTACAGCAGGGCTGAAACGGGGAACATGGAATTGACGGGGTCCCTGGAGGGCAATGCCATCGTATAAGTGTCCGTGACAGGGATCATGACAGGAGCCGTGCGATCCGGTGACATGAATGGCGCCATCCGGAGACAGGAGTCATGCACCCCGTGACACGAGCATCGCGATCCGCAGACACGAATGGGGCAAAGCGGTGACGCGAATGGCACAGAGGAAAGAAAAATGGCAGAACATGAAATTATAATGAACTTTAAAAGAACCAGAAAAGAAGCTGCCAAACTGGACGAAGCGGCTGATTCACTCCAGCAACTCGCAGACGGCGAATTTGAAGACAGCCTTCAGAATGTATCGGCGGGATGGAAAGGTGAAAACGCAGATTTATTTCTGAAAAAGGGAAGACTCTTAAAAGCGGAGATAATGTCAACAGCCCGGCAGATGCGGAAAACGGCAGGCACGATCCGGAGTATTGCCAACCGTACGTTCAGAACGGAAATGGAAGCCTTGAAGACAGCTCAGACAAGGAGCATGTAAAACAAAATCGGGAGGAAAGAAAAATGTCAGAATTTCAGGTAAGTCTACAGGAATTACAGGCTCAGATGGAACAGCTGAGGCAGCATAACCAGCAGCTGAAATCATATGAAAGCGAGCTGGCCGAATATGCTTCCGGATTAAAATCCATGTGGGAGGGTGATGCAGCCAACGCTTATATACAGGCAATCAGCAAAGACTGCGCTCACATCGGGCAGTTCGCTTCGGTGATCGGTCTATTCATTGCCGTTATGCAAACGATTATTTCAAACTATCTGAATGCTGAAAATGAAAATATTTCACTTGCAGGCTGCCGTTCGCATGCCGTTTGACCGGGCCGGGAAAATTGGGAACTTATATTCAGCACTGGAAAGATATACCCGGAAATAACGGCTGAACCATGCAGGACAGGTGTATGCAGTAAAATAACCGGGCAGAGAAGGAGAAAACTATGGCAGAAAGTATTATTCTGGTAAAACCTGAGCAGCTTCTTGCGACAGCAGGCAATATTGAAATTCTTGCATCAAACGTAGTCAGCTTAACCAGCTCTATGACAGAGGATGTTATGAATTGCAGCAGCTGGGCAGGAGAAGCGGCAAATGTCTATAAGAATAAATTCGGACAGCTGGAAGAGGACATGCAGATGATCAGAAAAATGTTGAATGAGGACCATTCTGATCTGACTGCGATTGCACAGAAGTATATTTCAACGGAGAGCGAGAATCAGAGCGAAGGCAATAGCCTGGCGGGAGGGGTACTGACCTGAGATAAGTTTCAAAGCCTTACTGTCTGCAGCAGCGGAGGCAGAGAAACCGGGAAGAACTGGTATCGTTTCAGATGGAGTGACGGACTGTACTTTGGGGAAGGACAGGGAATACCGCATTGAGGAAACTTAAATTCAGAACCATTATCCTTTTATTTTTGCCGGCTGTGCTGTCTGTATCCGCGTCTGCAGAAACGGTGCAGGCGGCGGGTGAACTGGTAGGGATTGTGAACGGTCTGCAAAATCTGAGCCTTTATGTCAGAGGAACGGATGCGGAACAGGAAGCAGCTTCGGGAACGGCCTCATGCCGGATCGGTAAGGCGGTATGTCGGGATCTGCGGACAGTTTCACTGGCACAGGACGAGCGCCCGGCAAGAACCCGGATAGTGATCGATAACTCAAATTCCATAAAAGAGGGCGACTGGACGGCCTGCCTTCAGGCAGCGGATCGGATGATCCGAAACCGTGCGTCCAATGAATGGATCAGTGTTGCAACCTTTGGCATTCCGACGGGCGGGTCCGATCACGAAGATATCCAGGTGATTTCTGATTATTCTCAGGATAATGAGCTTCTTCAGCAGGCAGTGGACTCGATTGTCCGGCAGGATAAAAAGAATTATATAAATGAGGTGATTTACGAAGAACTCGGGACGATGGCAGAGGATCAAACGGCCGGATATCAGAGACTGATTCTGATTACGGACGGCGGTGAAGAAAACACATCAGCGGCAGCCGTCGGAAGATCCGGGTTGGAAGAACAGATCAGCCGGAGGATTTTTCCTGTCTACATTGTCGCGGCCAAAGGAAACTCAGACAGCATGACGGATTATCTGCGTACGATCTGCGAAGAATCAAAAGGACAGTATCTTTCGCTGGATGATCCGGAAGCAGCGGCGCAGAAAGTCAGTGCGGATGAGAGTCTGACCGTATTTCAGATTCCGATACCGGAAAGCGAGCAGGACGGTCAGACAAAGAACGCCCAGCTTGTCCTTGCGGACGGTACCGCGCTGACGTTTGAGCTGACGACTCCTTTTGGAGAAGTACCGGCGAAAGATACCGAAACGGAAACCGGGACGGAAAATGTAACAGAAACTGAAATGGAGAGAGGAGCAGAGCTTTCAGCCGGGATCGAAACACAAGCCGCAGCAGAGACCATAACAGAAACAGAGATGGTAACGGAAACAGAGATGGAAACAGAAATGAAAACTTCCTGGAAAAAGAGGAGATTTCCGATGGTTCTGCTGCTTATCCTTCTTTTTCTGATCGTTGCTGCGGCGGGGATTGTCATTGCCAGGATGATTCGAAATAAGAATGAGCAGGAAGAGTTTTCCGATGATAGTGACTGGCCGCCGGAAGGACAGCAGCAGGGATCGGTTTCGGATCAGACTGTGCTGCTTTCTGATGACGATAGTGCATTGCACCAGGATGCTGCGGGTGCAACAGAACTTTTGATTAACAGCCACTGCACTTATAAGCTGATTCTTCATGACAGGCACGATCCGGCAAGAAGCTTTTCCTGTGATCTTAAGAACCCGGTGGTTATCGGAAGGAACAGCCATCTTGCAGACATAACCATTGACTATGACCGAAGCGTTTCAGGAAAGCACTGCATGGTCAGCACCAAGGGCGGGCGGTTCTATGTTACAGATCTGGGTTCGGGCAACAAAACAAAAGTAAACGGGACGCTGATCAGCTCAGAAACGGAAATCTTTAGCGGAGACGTCCTGAAACTCGGCCGTGTGGAGCTCAGGGCTGAGATACAGGGAGGAAATGGATATGAACCAGCTTCGCCTGGCGGTGTAAAGCTGAAAGGAAGGTAAATGTGAAAATGTAAAGAAAGGAGCAGAGATGAGTGACTTTTCAGTCAGGGTAGATTCGCTGGCTTCTCTCGCCCGGACCAGCCTTCATACAGCAGACTGTATGAAGGCGATTCGTATGGATATCCGTACAATCGAATGTAACCTGTCCGGGGATAGTTTTGGATCCCCAGGGGTACTCCGGAATCTACAGAGGCTGTCACAAATGGTAGATGCCGAAAGCATAAGGATGCAGGAAATCTCTTCCGCAGCATCCGGGATTGCTGATTTATACAGCCGTACGGAGAAGCTGCTGGCAGGAGAAAATGAACGGTATGCAGAGAATATAGAAAATGCTGCCTCAGAGGAAACGGGAGTTGTTTTTTCCTGCCTGATGAGTAATAATTTTTCAGAAAAGGATTCCGAATCATCCGGCAGATCCGTCAGAGCACAGGCGGGGGCGGCAGCAGACCTTTGTTCCCTGGAATTTGTATCGGAACATGCGGATGTTAAAGCAGCCGTCGGAAGGGCAGATGCTTCCGCCGGCGTTTTTGCATCCTCCGGAAATGACCCGGAAAAGGGAATTTATGTTGCTGCGCAAACGGGAGCTTGTGCCCGTGCATCTCTTTTGTACGGCAGTGCAGCTCTCGAAGCCGGAAATGATTTCCTGGGCGGAAGCATTAACGCGGAAGGTGCAGCAGGAAGTGCGGAAGTATCCGGGAAAGCGGAATTTTCTTATAACGGAGAAGATGGTCTCACCGCGAAAGCCGGAGGGAAACTGATGGTTTCGGCTGTAAGCGGGGGTGCGGACGGAGATGTTAATCTGGGTCTGATTAAAGTTCATCTGGGAGTTTCAGGTTATGCCGGGGCAGCCGGCGTGGAAGGCAGTGCCGGCATTGAAGATCATATGTTTATGGTTTCCGGCGGAGCTGCTCTGGGCGTCGGAGGCGGAATAGAGGCCGGCATTGGCCTGAGTGACGGTGCGCAGGGAATGGTTGACGGCTTTATCGATGCCGTATCTGATACCGCAGAAGCCGTATGGGTGGAAGTCAGGAATACCGCCAGTGACATTGCGGGTACATGGAATGGAATTTTCTGACAGGGTTTCATTACCCGGAGTTAGAAGAAAGGACAAATATGAAGGAGTATCTTCCGATTGGATCGGTGGTGTTATTAAAGAACAGCAGCAAAAGAGTAATGATCGCCGGATTCATGCAGAAACAGAAAGAAAGCGGCAGAATCTGGGATTACAGTGCCTGTCTGTATCCGGAGGGAATCATCCATCCGGATCAGCTTTATCTTTTTGATGCAGATCAGATCGATCAGATATATTTTATCGGATTTCAGGATAAAGAAGGATTGGATTTTTTGGACAGGCTGAGTCATTACAGGGAAGGAAAGAATGATGAGGGATCAGTATCCGGCAAGGTGACCGGTCCGGATCCAGAATGACAGAACCCGTGCCTGAAAAAGGCAGGGAAAACGACGGGAACCCGCGAAGAAAAAGACAGAGAACAAGGAAGAAAAAACGATAGAGAAAAAGGCGGAGAAAAAGGAAGAAAAAACGATAGAGAAAAAGGCGGAGGAAAAGGAAGAAAAAACGACGTAGAAAACGACGGGGAAAAGGGCGGAGAAAAAGAAGGAAAAACGACGCCGAAAAAACCCGCAGGAATAGTATGTATGGAGACCTGAGTCTGTTTTTTTAGAGAATTTTCCTGTATAATTGTACTGTTAAATACAGCGGTAAGCGGAAAAGACGAAGCAGGCTATATTCCGGAGGCAGAAAAAGATGGGACTTTTTGAAAAAAAAGAAATAGTTTTCGAAATGAGAGGCAGAAAAGATGACTTTAAGAGAGTGAAAGCTGCTCTCAGGGAGAAAGGGATTAAAGGAGTTTCTTCTTCGGTATGGCAGGATGAACTTCCGGTCGGCGGATGTGGGGCAAAACTTGATGTGCGCGATTTCGGGCCGAACGGAAAAATAGACCGCGATATCTATACAATCCGGGTAAGCAGGGAAGATGCAGAAGCGGCCTCTTCTATTGTGCTGTCCGTAGTTCCGGATTATCAGCCGCATGTGCGTAAACAGCGTTGACTTATTTTCTTGAAAGGAGAATTGTCTGGTGGAAAAAGCAGTACTCTCGACTGAACTTGGCTCAACGGTTTATCCCGGACGTGGAATTGTCGCCGGATTAAGCGGCGACGGACAGTTTGCAGTTATCGCCTACTTCATCATGGGGAGAAGTGCAAACAGCCGAAATCGTGTTTTTGTAACAGATGGCAGTGGAATACGTACGCAGGCATTCGATGAATCCAAAATGGAGGATCCGAGTCTGATTATCTATGCACCGGTGCGTGTTCTTGGAAATCGGACAATTGTCACCAACGGGGATCAGACGGACACCATTTTTGAAGGATTCGAGAATGACCTTTCTATGGAAGAAGCGTTAAGAAGTCGTGAATTCGAGCCGGACGCACCAAACTATACGCCCCGTATTTCCTGTGTCATGAGGTGTCGGGACGGAAAGGCTGACTACCAAATGTCTATTCTGAAATCGAATAATGGAGATCCGGCGGAGTGTCTGCGCAATACTTTCTCATTCGATCATCCGGCAGCAGGAGAAGGCCATTTTATTCACACCTATGCGGATAACGGGAACCCGCTTCCTTCCTTTGAGGGAGAACCGACGAGAGTAGAAATTCCCGAAGGTGGAATCAATGAGTTTACAAAGCTGGTCTGGGACAGCCTGAATGAGGACAATAAGGTGTCTTTGTTTACCAGATTTATAGATCTGAGAACAGGCAGTACACAATCCCGGATTGTCAATAAAAACCACGAATGTTAATGGACGCTGCGGCCAGTTATTCGAGAAAGGAAAACAGAATGAACGAAATTCAGCTTAAGTATGGATGCAATCCCAATCAGAAACCTTCCCGTATTTTTATGGAAGACGGAAGTGATCTTCCCGTGACGGTTCTGAATGGACGCCCCGGATATATTAACTTTTTGGATGCTCTTAACGGCTGGCAGCTTGTCAGTGAAATGAAAGAAGCAACCGGACTCCCTTCCGCAACTTCCTTTAAGCATGTATCCCCTGCCGGTGCAGCCGTGGGACTGCCGCTGACAGAAACTCTTTCCAAAATTTACTGGGTGGAAGACATGGGGCAGCTTTCTCCGCTTGCCTGTGCGTATGTAAGAGCCAGAGGGGCAGACAGAATGTCTTCTTTCGGTGACTTTATTTCACTTTCCGATGAATGCGATGAAGACACCGCCAGAGTTATTAAACGGGAAGTATCGGACGGCATTATCGCTCCCGGATACAGTGAAAAGGCTCTTGAAATACTGAAAACCAAGAAGAAAGGAAATTATGCGATCATTCAGATGGATCCTTCCTACCGCCCGGCTCCGCTGGAACGTAAGCAGGTTTTCGGTATTACCTTTGAGCAGGGGCGCAATGAGCTGAAAATGGGCGGCGATTTCTTTTCAAACATTGTAACTAAAAATAAAGAAATTCCGGCGAATGCTTTGATGGATATGAAGATTGCGATGATCACGCTGAAATATACACAGTCTAATTCTGTGTGCTATGTAAAGAACGGGCAGGCGATCGGAGTAGGTGCCGGACAGCAGTCAAGAATTCACTGTACACGGCTGGCAGGTTCCAAGGCGGATAACTGGTGGCTTCGCCAGTCTCCTCAGGTTCTTGAGCTTCCGTTCATAGACGGACTTGGACGTGCGGATCGCGATAATACGATTGACGTGTATATGGGCGACGAGTATGAGGATGTTCTTCGCGACGGAGAATGGCAGAAACGCTTCAAAGTTCAGCCTCCGGTATTCACCCGCGAGGAAAAGAGAGCATGGCTTGATAAGAATACGAATGTAGTTCTCGGATCGGACGCTTTCTTCCCGTTCTCAGATAACATTGAGAGGGCTCACAGGAGCGGCGTCAAATATATTGCAGAACCGGGCGGCAGTGTGAGAGACGATCTCGTAATTGAATGCGCCGATAAATACGATATGGTGATGAGCTTTACCGGAATCCGTCTGTTCCATCACTGAGGAACGGTTTTAATGATCATCATATCGATGATATACGATATGAAACAGAAGACGAAAGAGCAGCGGTAAATATTAAGATAACGATATTCAATAGGCAGAGATAACTATTGAAATAAAACAAAAGGAACGAGGCGAATACTGAAGGAACAATATTCGCCTCGTTCTTTATTATATGCGATCACATCTTTATAATGGAATGTGAAACACAGGATTATTCATCATTCTTATCTTTCAGGCTTTTCAGGGCTTTCTTAAGCTTTTTGAATTTCTTTTTGCTGTAACGAAGCTGCGCCTGATACAGATAAATTCTTTCAATACGTTCGAAAAACTCATCCCCCATAGAGTCATCCTTTGCTTTGTTGCAGAAGGAGCAGCAGGGCTGCAGATTGCTCAAATCATTGGTTCCGCCCTTGGAAAGAGGGATGATATGGTCAATAGTGTACTCCCCGAGGGGAATGAAACGTCCGCAAATGCCGCAGTGCCCTTCCGTACTGTTGTAAATCATATTGCGTTCACGCTGCGTAAAATATCTTCTGGGCACCGGATGAGTAACGTGTCCTGCATCGTCGCGCACTTCCTTCAGGTTCGATTCATTTTCCGCAATTTCATCGTTTGTCCGTCCGCCGCCTGTTAAAGAGCCGCCGGTAAAAGCATCGGCAGCGAATCCATCGGTATCCCGGTATCTTCCGCGTCCGCCCCTGCGGCGGGAAGCATATCTGGATGAACGGGAGGAACGTGCAGAAGTATTTCTGACAGAAGATTCTCTGTTTTCACCGGAAGTGATTTCCGGCGGTTTTATCTCCGGTCCTTTTTTTTCTTCCGCCCTGGCAGGCAAATCAGCCTGAGAATGGTTTCTGTCCTGCCGGCTATGTGAAGAACGCTGCGCTTCTGAGTGATTCTGAACGGCTGCATTCTGAACCGCATTCTGCGGTTTTGAATGATCCGAAGTCTGTTCTCTTACCTCGTCCGAAGGTGCTTTACGTATATTTCCTGTCTTTGCGGTATTTTCTGTTACCGCTTTTCCGGTATTTTCTGTTATCGCGTTTCCGGTATTTTTCATTTCTGGGTTTTCAGCCGGCTTCGGAAGTCTGTCTTTACCGGCAGTAACCGTTTTATTGGCTGCATCAGAAACATCAGCGGAAATATCCAGCTCCTTTGAAACATCGTATTCCCTTTTCAAAGTATTCAGACCGACAGAGGATGAGACAGGTGAAACATTCAAATCGACAGAAGACGAAATCATTGAAGCACTCATATCGTCGGTTGGCGATTTGACGGCTGTCTTATGACCGCCCGCAGAAGGATTGTTCTGGTGACTGGCACCAGCCTTATGGGTTTCAATGCGAAACTTCGGGACAACCGGCAGCACAAGCGCAGCAGTCTCCCTGCGGGTATTTTCCCCTGCTGGCTTTTTCTGATCGGAAACCTTACTGCGGGTATTCTCATCCGCTGGCTTTTTCTGATCGGAAGGTTCTAAGCGGGTATTCTTTTCGGCCGCCTCATCTGGCTGCGCATGATTGTTTTCTGCCGGAAGATTTTCCGCCGGATTCGATTGATCAATGCGTCTATTTGCAGTCCCCGCATGCCTGGTAACAATGGTGATTGCCGGCATGGGAACGGAGGCTGGAGCCTGTGGAACGGGAGCCCTTTCCACAGAAATATTCTCTGCGGGAACTTTTTCTGTGCCGGCAGTTTTAGCTTCCTTTACCGCTGAAGCAGTTTCCGTACCCGTGGCAGCAGACAAAGATTCCGGCGCGGTGGTTTTCGGCATAGAAACCGAAGATGCCGGCGCAGTGGTTTTCGGCATGGAAACCGAAGATTCCGGTTCGGTGGTTTTCGGAATGGAAACCGGGGTACCTGAACTTTTCTGCGCGGAATGATCCTGAACCTGTCCTGCGGCTTTATGACTATGCTGCCTGCGCCGGGGTTTTCTCGTATTGCCGGAAGGATGCTCTGAAGAAGTTTCCTCCGCCGCAGTCTTACCGGCACCGGTAGTCGGGAGGTTTTTAATTTCGCTGCCCGTAACTTTTTCAGTTTCGGCATTTGCATCCGGTTTAACCGCGGATGCTTTGATTTCGGAAGCAGGATGCTTGTTCTCTTTTTCGCTTTCACTCCGGATTGGAATATCAGCCTTTTTTGCTGCCGGTGTTTTTACATCGGTAATAGCGTTCTGCACTGTGTTTTCAGCCGGCACAGGAGTGATGGATGATTTTTCGTTGATATTATCGGCACTTATATTGACTACTTCATACCCCTTCAATTTTTTGGTCGCTCTGGCGAGCAGTTTTTGCGCAGTAGTTTCGTCCTTAAATTTCGTTGCTTCAGATCGATTATCGACGATTTGTACTGCACGATTGCGGGTCTGATGACAATATGAAGTGCCATTTGTAATAATAAATGACATTGTGTGTCCTCCATGGCACTGTATACATATCGTTTCAAAGCACCATTTGCGGTGCTGCGGTATCTGAATTTTACGGTGCCGCCATTGGTGCTGCCATTTCAGAAAAGCTGACCGAAAGCCAATTGATTCCGGAAATGCCCGGCATCAGGCAAGTGGTACTTTTATCCAGGCAGGCCGGAAATGAAAACCATTCAATTCCGGAAATGCCCGGCATGGCGGGCGGCTGCACGATGATTTCTGTGTCCTTCAGGAACTTTACAGATATCAGATATTCGTTCATACAATATCACAAAAAAAACAGGATATCAATGAAAAACGCATCGTCGTATGTCACCAGCCGTATGTCACCGGAGCACAGGCGAAGCGCCATGGGTATAGCTTTTTCGATGCGTTCCGGGCAGGTCCAGCTTTTATCTTTTTATCGACAACCACGGCTGTTGTGTGCTATATTGTTACAGATTCAAATGCTTGAGACTTCAGAAGAAAGAATTGTTACAGTGTGGCCGGCGAAGCCTTATTTCGCCGAAGAGCACGCAGATGGAGGGCATGATGAAACCATACGCAGAGTTGACAGAACAGGAACTCGAACAGGAGATTTCTTCTCTTCGCAGGGAATACAGAAGATATCAGAACATGGAACTGCAGCTGGACATGAGCCGCGGCAAACCTTGCCGTGAACAGCTTGACCTTTCCATGGGAATGATGGATGCACTGAATTCGCAGGCGGATTTAAGCTGCGAGGACGGAACAGACGTCCGCAGCTACGGAGTGCTGACAGGCATCCAGGAGGCCAAGGTTCTGCTCGGGGATATGATGGAAAACAACCCGGACAATATTTTTATTTTTGGAAACTCTTCCTTAAATGTCATGTTCGATGTCGTTTCCCGTGCCTATTCTCATGGCATCATGGGCAATACACCCTGGTGCAAACTGGATAAGGTAAAATGGCTGTGCCCGGTTCCGGGATATGACCGTCATTTTTCGATCACGGAGTACTTTGGCATTGAAATGATTCCGGTTCCGATGTCTCCGACTGGTCCTGACATGGATATGGTAGAAAAACTGGTTGCTGAAGATGAAGCAATTAAGGGCATCTGGTGTGTTCCGAAATATTCCAACCCGCAGGGCTATTCTTATTCCGATGAAACCGTACGCCGTTTTGCGCGCCTGAAACCGGCAGCCAAAGACTTCCGTATTTACTGGGATAACGCCTACGGCATCCATCACCTGTACGATGACAAGCAGGACTATCTGATCGAGATACTGGCGGAGTGCAAGAGAGCGGGGAATCCGGATCTGGTTTACAAGTTCTCCTCAACGTCAAAGATTACCTTCCCGGGCAGTGGTATCGCAGCGATGGCTGCCTCCCAGAATAACCTGGAGGATATAAGAACAACACTGAAGTATCAGACCATCGGGTACGACAAGGTAAATCAGCTGCGCCATGTTCGCTTCTTCGGTGATATCCATGGAATGGTAGAGCATATGAGAAAGCATGCGGAAATTATCCGTCCGAAATTTGAGGCGGTTGAGCAGACCTTTGATGAGAACCTGTCAGGGCTTGGAATCGGATCGTGGACATGCCCGCGCGGCGGCTATTTCATCAGCTTTGATTCTCTTCCCGGCTGCGCGGCGGCTATTGTTGACAAGGCAAAGAAGGCAGGCGTAAAACTGACACCGGCAGGAGCTACCTGGCCGTATCATCATGATCCAAATGACAGCAACATTCGTATTGCCCCAACCTACCCGCCCATGGAGGATCTGAAAACAGCGGCCAATCTGTTTACGCTGTGTGTTCGTATGGTAAGCGCTGAAAAACTGCTGAAGGAAAAGAAGGAGGCAGTGCCGGTATCGGAGAAAAATGAGATCTAAAAATGCAAGGGGAGCACTTCTCTGTGTTCTGGGCGGTGCCTGCTGGGGAATGTCCGGCACCATGGGGCAGTATCTTTTTGATGTGCAGGGAATGGACAGCCGCTGGCTTGTTCCGATCCGCCTCGGTCTGGCAGGAATTATTCTTTTGATTTACAGTATGATCCGCTGGAAAAAACAGACACTGGGACCATGGAGTACAAAAGGAAGTATTCGGGAACTATTGATCTATGGGATTATGGGGGTAAGCTTCTGCCAGTTTTTTTATTTCCTGACAATTCAGCTGTCTTCGGCAGCCGCCAGTACTATTCTGCAGGATCTGTCCCCGATTTTTATACTGGCGTATTCCTGCCTGCGCGGACATCGAAAGCCGGAGGTATACGAGGTCGTCAGTATTGTCTGTGCACTGACAGGAATTTTCCTTCTGACCACGCACGGCGATATTGAGCATATGGCTATTTCAGGTCAGGCACTGCTGTGCGGCATCGTGTGCGCTGTCTGCGTTATGATCTACAATGTGGCACCGGAAAATCTGATGAAGCACTATCCGGTGCCCATGCTGCAGGGCTGGGCCTTCCTTATGGGCGGTATCTTTTTCACCCTTGTTTTCCGACCATGGACCTTCGGGTATGTTCCGAACGGGATGGGAATTTTCGGTATTCTGTTTGTTGTCGTCGTCGGAAATGTCATAGCCTTCGTGTCCTATATGAAGGGAGTCCGTCTGATCGGACCGGAGAAGGGAATCCTTTATGGCTTTGCGGAGCCGGTGACAGCGGCCATTCTTTCGATCACACTGTTCCATAACCCGTTTACATGGTGGGATTTCTCCGGCTTTGCCTTCGTTTTCCTTATGCTGGTACTGATTTCCGCAGGCGGACGGAGAGAAAAGGCAGCAGCCACGGCCTGAAGACCAAAGCTGCTGCCTTATTATTTATGACGCCGGCGGCAGAATATAATCCGGCGTCACATCTGCCCGGTAATGATTCTTACGATCTGATCCGGACTTTCAGCGAGTACTTTCGCACCGTGTTCCTTCAGGAACGGAACGCTGCGGAACCCCCAGGTCACAATGATATGATCCATCCCGGAATTGGCTGCCGTGAGAATATCGACATCGGAATCTCCGATATAGACAGTGTCTGCCCGGCCGATGTTCAGCTGAGTCAGGACGTGATTGACCATATCCGGGGCCGGTTTTTTAGCAATGTCGGGCCGGTCGCCGGCACTGGTGTCAAAGCAGCCCGGAAAATAGTGCCCGGCAAGCTTATGAACAGCCGGATCAGCCTTGTTTGAAACAACAGCGGTGCGGACACCGGCATGCTTAAGATCCTGGAGCATCTGAATAATTCCGGGATAAGGATGCGTGTTGTCCTCGCAGTGTGCCTGATACCACGGAAGAAAATCGTGATAAACCTTCTCGACATTCAAAGGAGAAGTCCCTTCGGGCACCCCCCGCTCTACCAGCTTGTGAATACCATTCCCTACAAAACGGCGGGTTTCATCCACCGTCCGCTGCGGATATCCGTTGACCTGAAGCGAATAGTTCAGCGCATTGCCAAGGTCCGTCAGCGTATCCAGAAGCGTTCCATCCATATCAAAAACTGCAAGTTTGTAGCGTAACTGCATAACCATCCTTCTTCCCATCCTGTATGTACGATTTCGCCTGTTATAGTAGCATGCTCCGGCGCGTTTGACTACTGCCATCTGATTCCGGAAGACGTTTTATAATAAAAAGCAGCTTAAAAGTTTTGCAATTGAAAAGTTTTACGATCAGGAAGCTTTCCAATTAATTGGTTAACAATCAAAGCAACTTCTGGTTGACTTTTTTCGGAACAGGCAGTATACTCTCACTAATTTTAATGAATAAGTTAAATCTCGCGCACGACCGGGCGCCTGCAGGCAGGAGATACCGGACGGCGGACAGAGCGCGGATTTATACAAACATAAGTGTTTTTTGTGAAACTTGATTTCTTAAACCTGTGATGCGGAGATAAAGGCAGAGAAGGCACCTACAGAGAGTCCGGATGCTGAGAAAGGACGGGAGGCCGGCTGTATAAATGGACCGCGGAGGGCGCAGGGAAAGGCTGTGTATTCTGACATGGCCGAGTATACTGCGACGTGAGACTGCGTTAAGCAAAGGGATATGCTGGTATCCTAAAGGCGGGAAACCGTGAATCAGGGTGGCACAGCGGATAAGTTTATTCGCCCCTGGCAGAAGGTTACTTCTGTCAGGGGCTTTTTGTTACAGATAAAAAAATGAAACCGGAGGTTTACCTATGATCAGGCCGACACTTGATGAAGTCAGGAAGATGGCGGAAGAGGGAAAGTACAAATACGTGCCGCTCAGTACACAGATGCTCTCCGATGTGCGAACGCCAATAGAAGTACTGCGAATATTAAAAAATGTTTCCGGACATTGTTATCTGCTGGAATCGGCGGAAGAAAGAGAAAAATGGGGCCGGTATACTTTTCTCGGGTTTGATCCGACCATGCAGATTTCCTGTATGAACGGAAAAATGACCGTGGATACGGTAACGTTTGATACGAAAGATCCCGGGAGTGTGATCCGTCAGATTATCACACGGCACAAATCGCCGGTATTTGATTATCTTCCTCCCTTTACCGGCGGACTCGTAGGTTACTTTTCCTATGACTATCTGAAGTATTCCGAACCGGAACTGAAACCCGACGGGGAGGATACGGAAGGCTTCCAGGATCTGGATTTAATGCTGTTTGACAAGGTGATCGCCTTTGACCACTATGAAAACAAGCTGATCCTGATAGTAAATATCAGCCTGGAAAACCCGGAACAATCGTACCATAAAGGCGAACTGGAACTGAAGACCATGAAGGATCTGATCCTTAACGGGAAGATGGCGCCGATAGAGCCCGGACGCCTTAAAGGCGAAATGAAACCGCTGATGGGAAAGAAGCAGTATTGTGAGATGGTGGAAAGAGCCAAAAAGCACATCGTCGAGGGGGATATCTTCCAGATTGTACTTTCCAACCGTCTCGAGGCTGATTTTGAGGGAAGCCTGCTGAACACATACCGAATCATGCGGACCATCAATCCAAGCCCGTATATGTTTTACTTTTCCAGCTCCGCGCTGGAGGTTGCCGGGGCATCGCCGGAGACACTGGTTAAACTGGAAAACGGGGTACTGCATACTTTTCCTCTGGCCGGCACAAGACAGCGGGGCAAGACACCGGAGGAAGACAAGGCCCTGGAGGAAGGACTGCTGAAAGATCCGAAGGAGCTGGCAGAACACAGCATGCTGGTAGATCTCGGACGAAATGATCTGGGAAAGGTCAGCAGGTTCGGAACAGTGGAAGTGGAAAGCGCCTACCATATTCTGAGATATTCACACGTCATGCACATCGGCAGTACGGTGCGGGGAATAATCCGGGAAGATAAGGATGCCATGGATGCCATTGCGGCGGTGCTGCCCGCCGGAACTCTCTCGGGGGCGCCGAAGATCATGGCCTGCCGGCTGATCCATGAGCTTGAAAACAACAAGCGGGGGATTTACGGAGGGGCGTTCGGGTATGTAAGCTTTACAGGAAGTCTGGACACCTGCATCGGGATCCGGCTGGCCTACGCAAAAAACGGAAAGGTATTTGTCCGGAGCGGTGCCGGAATTGTAGCGGACTCCGTACCGGAAAATGAGTATCAGGAATGCCTGAACAAGGCGGCAGCCGTGGTCCAATCCCTGAAGGATGCGGAGCTAATTGACGAGGAGGCGGGAATATGATCCTGTTAATCGATAATTATGACAGCTTTTCCTATAATCTCTATCAGATTCTCGGATCGATGAATCCCGATATCATGGTGATCCGGAACGATGAGAAGACGGTGGAGCAGATCGAGGAATGGAAGCCGGCCGGGATCATCCTGTCTCCGGGACCCGGAAGACCGGAGGATGCCGGGATCTGCATTGAAGCTGTCCGCAAGATACGGGGGAAAATTCCGATCCTCGGCGTATGTCTGGGGCATCAGAGCATAGCCTGCGCCTACGGTGCAACGGTCGGTTATGCGAAGATGCTGATGCACGGGAAACAGTCCGAGGCTGAAATCGATACCACCGGGTATCTTTTCAGCGGACTTCCTGAAACAATTATGGTCGGCCGTTATCATTCCCTGGCGGTGGAAGAAAAGACACTTCCGCCGGAGCTTACGGTGACGGCCCGTACGAAAGACGGAGAGGTTATGGCCATGGAGGACAGAAAACGGGATGTAATCGGACTTCAGTTCCATCCGGAGTCCATCCTCACACCGGAAGGACCGAAAATGCTGGAAAACTGGATCCATCATCTGCCGGAAAACGGAAGAAGCGCGGCAGCGCTGAAATAAGACACAGACAGTCCGGAAGTTTTGAATCGCAGCAGACCGGCGGAAGCACAGCAGCACCTGAATAAGACACAGACAGTCCGGCAGTTTAGAATTGGAACAGACCGGCGGAAGCACAGCAGAAATCGGCACGGTATGTAGTGCACAATACGATGGAAAAGAACGGAAAAGGAGACTTCGGCAATGATTAAAGAGGCAATTATCAAAATCGTCAACAAGGAAGATCTTACCTATGATGAAGCGTATACAGTCATGAATGAAATTATGAGCGGGCAGACAAGCCAGACTCAGAATGCAGCTTTTCTGGCGGCACTTTCAACCAAAAGCACGAACGCGGAGACCACAGAGGAAATTGCCGGCTGTGCGGCGGCTATGCGTGAGCAGGCCACGAGCGTGGAAACCGGGATGGAAACGCTGGAAATTGTAGGAACCGGGGGAGACGGAGCACACTCCTTCAATATCTCCACGACCGCAGCCATGATCATTGCAGCCGCCGGCGTTAAGGTAACCAAACATGGAAACCGTGCGGCATCCTCCCTTTCCGGGACGGCGGATTGTCTGGAAGCGCTCGGTGTCAACATTCAGGAAGATCCGGACAAATGTATTGAACTCTTAAACAAGGTGGGTATCTGCTTCCTGTTTGCGCAGAAATATCACAGCTCCATGAAGTATGTCGGAGCCATCCGCCGGGAACTGGGTTTCCGGACGGTATTTAATATCCTCGGACCGCTGACCAATCCGGCCAAACCCTCCATGATGATCCTGGGCGTTTATGACGGTGCGCTGGTTGAGCCGCTGGCGAAGGTATTGAGCTCTCTGGGGGTAAAGAGAGGAATGGTTGTGTACGGAACCGACAAGCTTGATGAAATCAGTATTTCCGCACCGACGAAAATATGCGAAGTTGACAACGGCATCTATCGCAGTTATGTCATTGCCCCGGAACTGTTCGGTCTGAAAAGTGCATCCAGGGAGGACATTGTGGGCGGAACAGCGGAAGAAAACGCGGCGGTTACCCGGGGCATTCTGGACGGATCCATTACGGGACCGAAGAGGGATATTGTACTCTTAAATTCCGGTGCGGCTTTATTTACAGCCGGCAAAGCGAACAGCATGTACGAAGGAATTGAACTCGCCCGGAAGATGATTGAAAGCGGCAAGGCTTCCGCGACACTCGATAATTTTGTCAGGTATTCGAATGAGTAAGAGAATGGGTAAGCTATGACGGAAGACATATTAAGGCAGCTGGCGGATTACGCCCGGATTCGTACAGCAGAAGAAAAAAAGAAAGTTTCTCCGGATGAGATGAAGGCCCGGGCTTTCAGCATGGACACGGATACCGGCTTTCCCTTCGAAAAAGCGCTGTCCGGACAGGACATCGGGTTTATCTGTGAGTGCAAGAAGGCAAGCCCCTCCCGGGGACTGATTGCGCCGGATTTTCCGTACGTGCGGATTGCACAGGAATATGAGGCGGCCGGGGCCTCCTGCATTTCCGTGCTGACAGAGCCGAAATGGTTTCTGGGAAGCAATGAGTATCTGAGACAGATTGCGCAGAAGGTTCATATCCCATGTATCCGTAAGGACTTCACGGTGGACGAGTACATGATTTACGAGGCAAAAACACTTGGAGCTTCCGCGATTCTTCTGATCTGCGCACTTCTGGATACGGAAACGATCCGCCGGTACATTGACATTAGCGACAGCCTTGGACTTTCCGCTCTGGTGGAGGCTCACGATGAAAATGAGATCCGGTCGGCTGTGAGTGCGGGTGCCCGGATCATCGGTGTGAATAACCGGAATCTTCGGAATTTCACGGTCGATGTCCATAACAGTGAGCATCTGCGGGCACTGGTTCCGGAAAATATCCTGTTTGTTGCAGAAAGCGGCATTCAAACGGCGAAGGATGTGGAAGTTCTTCGTCAGGCTCATGTAAACGGGGTTCTGATCGGCGAAACACTGATGCGTGCACCGGATAAAAAGGCGATGCTGGATCAGCTTCGGGGCAAAGGAAATGCGGAGGCTGATTCATGAACATAGACAGAAGTGCATCCCTATCCGGGGAAAAAGGAACCGAAAACCATGTTTTCCGGAGGAATGTCAGCCGCACCAGGGTTAAACTCTGCGGGATGCGCAGAAGGGAAGACATTCTGGCTGTGAATAAAATACTTCCGGATTACGCCGGATTTATTCTGGCCGAAGGTTTCCGCAGAACCGTCACCTGGGAAAAGGCGCGGGAACTGGGAGGGCTTCTTGCGGATGAAATAATTCCGGTTGGCGTTTTTGTCAATTCTCCGGTGGAATTTGCTGCCCGTATGCTGAACGAACACATTATACGGATCGCGCAGCTTCACGGCGATGAGGATGAGGAGTACATCCGAAGGCTTCGTATCCTTACGGACACGGCAGACAATATCGCGGCGGAAAAGATGGGGCCGGAACATGCCGGCGTACCTGTTCGGATTATCAAAGTTTTTAAGATTGCCGGGGAGGAGGATATCAAAGCGGCGGAAAATTCCGGTGCAGACATGATCCTGTTGGACGCAGGAACAGGAGCCGGAAAAGCTTTTGACTGGACGCTGGCAAAGAAAGTGAAACGGCCGTTTATACTGGCCGGCGGACTGACCCCGGAAAACGTCGCTGCGGCAATCCGCCAGGTACAGCCCTACGGAGTGGATGTCAGCTCCGGGGTAGAGACGAATGGCTGCAAGGATCCGGAGAAGATGAGACAGTTTACGGAAAACGTACGAAACCATGGCGAACAGGATAAGTAAGGAGGAAACAACATGCTTGAATCGAAGGGACGCTTCGGCATCCACGGCGGACAGTATATCCCGGAAACGTTAATGAATGCGGTAATCGAACTGGACAAGGCGTACACTTTATACAGGGACGATCCGGAATTTAATAAGGAACTGACAGATCTTTTGAATAATTATGCGAATCGGCCGAGCCGTCTTTATTATGCAGAAAATATGACGAAGGATCTGGGCGGAGCAAAGATTTATCTTAAAAGAGAGGATCTGAACCATACCGGCGCCCATAAAATAAACAATGCGCTCGGTCAGGCATTGCTGGCAAAAAAGATGGGCAAGAGCCGGCTGATTGCCGAGACCGGCGCCGGTCAGCATGGCGTAGCAACAGCGACAGCCGCCGCGCTGCTTGGCATGGAATGTGTCGTTTTCATGGGAAAGCTGGACATGGAGCGCCAGGCATTGAATGTTTATAAGATGCGCCTTTTGGGAGCTGATGTGGAAGCAGTGACGACCGGTACCGCTACGCTCAAGGACGCGGTCTCACAGGCCATGCGTGAATGGACCAACCGGATCGACGATACGCACTATTGCATCGGATCCTGTATGGGACCGCATCCGTTTCCAACGATCGTGCGCGATTTCCAGTCGGTCATTTCCCGTGAAATCAAATGGCAGCTTCAGGAGGCAGAGGGAAGGGATACCCTGCCGGATGCCGTGATCGCCTGTGTAGGCGGCGGATCCAATGCCATCGGTTCTTTCTATCATTTTATTGATGACAAGAGCGTGAAGCTGATCGGCTGCGAAGCCGCCGGACGCGGCATAGATACCCGTGAGACGGCAGCCACCATCAATACCGGACGCCTGGGGATTTTTCATGGTATGAAATCTTACTTCTGCCAGGACAAATACGGTCAGATCGCACCGGTTTACTCTATTTCCGCCGGACTGGATTATCCGGGTGTCGGACCGGAGCATGCGTATCTTCATGATATCGGCCGGGCTGAGTATGTCGGCATTACGGATGAGGAAGCAGTCAGCGCCTTCGAATATCTGTCACGCACGGAAGGAATTATTCCGGCGATTGAGTCGGCACATGCGGTCGCTCACGCCATGAAAATCGCACCGAAAATGAGCCGGGATCAGATCATCGTCATCACCCTTTCCGGCCGCGGTGATAAGGACTGCGCTGCGATCGCCCGCTACCGGGGGCAGGATATCCGGGACTGATCCGGACGTGGACAGGGATAAGAAGAAGGTTTAAGCCTGAACGGAGGAATGAAAAAAATGAGCAATATAGCAAAAGCTTTTGAGCACGGAAAAGCATTTATACCCTTTATAACCTGTGGCGATCCGGACCTTGAGACGACGGGACAGGTGGTGCGCGCAGCTGTGGAAAACGGGGCGGACCTGATTGAACTTGGCATACCGTTTTCAGATCCCACCGCGGAAGGACCGGTTATCCAGGAAGCCAACATCCGGGCTCTGAACGCAGGGGTGACAACGGATAAAATTTTTGACTTCGTCCGGGATCTCCGGAAGGATGTTCAAATCCCGATGGTTTTCATGACCTATGCCAATGTGGTATTTTCCTACGGATCGGAAAAATTTATCCGTACCTGCAGCCACATCGGAATCGACGGAATTATCCTTCCGGATGTACCGTTCGAGGAAAAAGGAGATTTTGATCCCATCTGCAAAAAGTACAACGTTGATCTTATCTCCATGATAGCACCGACATCCGAGGACCGGATCGCCATGATCGCCAGTCAGGCATCCGGATTTATCTATGTCGTTTCTTCCCTCGGTGTCACCGGAGTTCGAAACGAAATCACAACGGACATCCGTCATATGACTGCTCTGATCCGGTCCAGCACGAACGTTCCGTGCGCGGTAGGCTTTGGAATTTCCACACCGGAGCAGGCAGAAAAAATGGCAGCCGCATCGGACGGAGCCATCGTCGGATCTGCCATCATAAAGCTGCTGGCAAGAAAATCTTTCCATGTACGTGGAAGGATTTTCTTTTTTGTAGTAAGATAGGGCGTGTGGGTGAAAGGAAGAGGATGATGGCTATATTTGTGCCGCCGGCCTGCGGCGGCGGAAATGGAGATGAATATGGAGAAGGTTGAAATTCTGACGCCGGAACAGCTGGAAAAGCAGACAGACGCAAGACTGGATGCCTATCTGGAGCAGGTTAAAAATTATATGGCGCTGGACATGCCGTCGGATCAGCTGGGCACGTACAAGGAACTGGTCCAGAGCATTATGGCGGAAAAGGAAAGCCGGAAGAACAGGAACGTACCGGAAGACAATCCGGACGGCTGGGAGAGCCCGGCGGGAACGGAAAACACAGCCGGCGGCTTTGATATGAATTATATCGATACCTCCTATGAACTGGAGCAGTCAAAAGCAGATCCGAAGGACCGGGGCGTGGTCAGCCTTACCTTCAGTCTGATCTTCACATGTGCGCTGGCAGGCTTCACCGGTATGTATTTTTACATGATCGCCAGCGGCCGCGCAGCTGCATTTGAGAGGCTCGGAGGTCTTTATCCGGACAAAAAATTAGTTCTGTGGGCTGTGCTGACGGCGGCGGGACTTGTTTTCAACCTGACAGCTATGTTCAGTAAAAGCGCGAAGATACCGGCGGCGGCCCTGATCTGTTATCTTGCGGCGGCTGTATGTATGTTACTGGTCCTGAAAATGCCGGTTTATTATCTGGCACTGAACGCTGTGCCGGCGCTGCTGTGCCTGATCGGAGCCGTCCGTAAAGCAGCGGCGTAACTATCTGCACGTACCGGGTTATATTTACCGCAGCAGATGCGGCGTGGTATAATACAGCCGTTACGCCGGCAGTCCATGGAGAAGAAATGACGGATTGGATTGGGACGGATATGCCGGAACGCACAATTCCGGAAGTAAAAAATTAAGGTAAGGATAGAAGGCTGATCGTGATGAAAAAATTAGGAAGAAATGATCCGTGCTGGTGCGGAAGCGGGAAAAAGTATAAAAACTGTCATCTTGCCTTTGATGAGAAGATTCAGGTTTACGAGAATGAGGGACATATTGTTCCCTCCCATAAACTGCTGAAGACGCCGGAACAGGTGGAGGGTATCCGGGAGAGCGCAAAAATAAACGTGGCGGTGCTGGATGAGATTGCGAGGACGATCCATGAAGGCATGACCACCCGGGAAATCGACAAGCTGGTTTACGACATGACAACGGATATGGGAGGAATTCCGGCTCCGCTGAATTACGAGGGATATCCGTACAGTGTGTGTACTTCCGTGAACAGTCAGGTGTGCCATGGCTTCCCGTCCGACAAGGTGGTACTAAAAAGCGGAGATATCATTAACTGTGACTGTTCCACCGTTAAAAACGGATATTATTCGGACAGCTCCCGCATGTTTATGATCGGGGATGTCGATGAGAAAACCAGAAAACTGGTGCAGGTGACAAAGGAATGTGTGGAGCTTGGACTTAAACAGGTGAAGCCCTGGGGGTTCCTCGGCGATATGGGGCAGGCGGTGCATGATCACGCGTATGAGAACGGATTTACGATTGTCCGCGATATCGGAGGACACGGCTGCGGTGTTGAATTTCATGAGGATCCGTGGGTAGGCTATCATTCAAAGCGCGGCACGGAAATGCTGCTGGTTCC
>ONLK01000009.1:0-4091 GCA_900318615.1 uncultured Eubacteriales bacterium | reverse complement strand
GTCTACGTGGACGATAAGAATGACTGGGAAGTCTATACAGATGACGGAAAGCCCTCCGCTCAGTGGGAGGTTCAGGTTCTGGTAACAGAAACGGGTCATGAAGTGCTGACCTGGTAAAACGACCGTTCCCTTAAAGGTTCCTTCAAAGTTAAAATAAACAGGGCAAAAGACTTAATAATATTTAGATGCTATAGTATTGAGGAATATATAGCATACGAATATAATCAGGTTATCTGAGATGCCTCGTGACCAGGTCTCACGGGGCATTTTTATATCCTGTACATTAGGAAGGGCTGCCGGTGCGGAAAACAGAGAATGTTTGCTGCCCCGCATCCGGGAAGGAGCTGAGGTCATGGATTTTCGGGTATTACAGTATTTCGTAACTGTTGCAGAGGAGCTTAATTTTTCCCGTGCCGCCGAAAAGCTGAATATGAGCCAGCCGCCGCTGAGCAATCAAATCAGGCAGCTGGAACAGGACCTGGGAACCCAGCTGTTTATCCGCGGGAAACGTCATCTGACGCTGACGGAATCCGGCCGCGTGCTGTTTCGCCGGTCGAAGGAAATTCTGGAGATGGCAGATAAGACTCGCGGAGAAATAGCATCGCTGGGCGCTGAACTTTCAGGTTCCCTTGCCATCGGACAGGTGGAAGGACGCGCTCCGTTCATAGATGGAAATATCATTCGCGGTTTCGGCGAAGAGTATCCGCTGGTAGAATACCAGCTGTGGAACGGAAGCAGTGATGATGTTATCGACCGCATATTCCGCGGACTTCTGGACGTGGGGATCATTGCGGCGCCGTACGATGAGGAACACCTTGACGGCATTATGGTCGGGCAGGAATTGTGGGCAGCTATGATTCCGAAGAACCATCCGCTGGCGAAGGAAGATCAGAAAACGGTACGGTTGGAGCAGCTTGCCGGAGAACGGCTTTTTGTACCGACCCGAAGCTCACGGCATGAAGCCATCCTGCGCTGGTTTTCCGATACAGGGAAGGAACCGAATATTGTCGGAACACTCTCCAGTTTTGAAAGCTCCTGCGCCGTGGCCGCAACGAACGCGGGGATCAGCATTTTTCCGCAGACACTCAGCCAGCCATTTCCAAACATTGTCACTAAAATTATCACGGACCCGGTAAAGCGGGCGGAATACTATCTGGTGTGGAACAAGAGCCAGCCGCAGCGGCAGCTTGTCCGGGAATTTATAGATTACGTAAAGGATTACTGCACACAGCTTCGCGCAGAAGGGGGCATGTTCCGAAGCTCGGACGCGACCCGTATACCGGAAGATGCGGATCTTCTGTAGTTTTCAGGGAGAAATTGAACCAATGGATATAGCGGAAATAGTAACACAGGAACTGGGCATCCGGCGGAAACAGGCGGATGCCGTTATTTCACTGATCGACGAAGGAAACACGATCCCGTTCATCGCAAGGTACCGCAAGGAAATGACGGGCGGTATGAACGATGAGGTGCTTCGGAAATTTGATGAACGGCTGAAATATCTTCGAAATCTTCAGGACAGAAAGGAAACAGTCCTCTCCTCTATTGAGGAACAGGGCAAATTGACCGAAGAACTGAGAGCTAAAATAGACGCCGTTCTGACAGCGTCCGCTCTGGAGGACTTGTACCGTCCGTACCGGCCGAAACGCCGTACCCGCGCGATGATCGCCAAAGAGCGGGGACTGGAGGGACTGGCCGATTTTCTGTGCAGCCGGAAGGCGGCGGTGAATCCGGAGACGGAGGCGCTAAAATATGTTCATCCGGAAAAGGACGTTCCGGATGCCGACGCGGCACTGGCCGGAGCCAGGGACATTATCGCGGAGAAAATTTCCGACAACGCCGATGAGCGCGATTGGATTCGGCGCAAGACACTCAGGGATGGAAACATTGTGTCGGTGCTGAATGAAAAACCGGCAAAGGCATCAGCCGGAAAGACGGGCCGCGATACCGGAAATGAATCAGCCCGGAAGGGTAAAAATGCGGGGCAGGATGAGGACAGTGAAAATGCTGCCCGGATGAATGTATATGAGAATTATTTCAATTATACCGAGCCGCTTTCCCGGATTCCCGGACATCGCATTCTTGCACTGAATCGCGGAGAACAGGAGAAAATCCTGACCGTGAAGGTGGAAGCTCCGGAGGACGAGATTATACGCTATCTGGAGAACCATGAGCATGCACAAAATAATAAATTGACAGAGCCTTATCTGAAGGCGGCCATCCGGGATGCCTACAAACGCCTGATTGCTCCGTCCATCGAGACGGAAATAAGGAACAGCCTGACCGAAAAGGCGGAGGATGGCGCCATCGAAGTATTCGGGAAGAACCTGAAACAGCTTCTGATGCAGCCGCCGATCGCCGGCAAAACGGTACTCGGATGGGATCCTGCTTTCCGTACCGGATGCAAAATTTCCGTCGTCGATCCGACCGGAAAGGTGCTGGACACAGCCGTAATTTTTCCGACAGCACCGCAGAACAAGGTGAAAGAGTCGATGGCGGTCATCGAAAAACTTGTCCGGAAGGATCATGTGGATATTATTTCACTGGGAAATGGAACGGCATCGCGCGAATCGGAAAAGATTATTGCGGATTTTATAAAGCAGTCCCACCTTCCGCTTCAGTATGTCATTGTAAACGAAGCCGGCGCTTCCGTTTATTCCGCCAGTAAGCTGGCAACGGAGGAATTCCCCAATTTTGACGTTGGACAGCGCTCGGCCACTTCCATGGCGCGCCGGCTGCAGGATCCGCTGGCGGAGCTCGTAAAAATTGATCCGAAATCCGTAGGCGTCGGGCAGTATCAGCACGATATGGATCAGGGGAAACTGAGCGGGCAGCTGAATGCAGTTGTGGAAGACTGTGTAAATACGGTGGGGGTGGATGTCAACACCGCCTCCTTCCCGCTGCTGGTATATGTTTCCGGCATCAATAAGACAACAGCAAAAAATATCGTAGCCTACCGGGAGGAGAACGGAAGCTTTCGCTCACGGCGTGAGCTTTTGAAGGTGCCGAAGCTGGGACCGAAAGCGTACGAGCAGTGCGCCGGTTTCCTGAGGATCCGGGGCGGAAGGGAAGTGCTTGATTCAACCTCGGTTCATCCGGAAAGCTATCCTGCAGCCAAAGCGCTGCTGGAGTATCTCGGATATACCTCCGGGGATGTTCGCAGCGGAAAAACAGCCGACATCGAAAATCGCATGAAGGAAAAAAATACCGATATTCCCGGACTGTCGGCAAAGCTTGAAATCGGGGAGTATACACTGTCAGATATCATTGAAGAGTTAAAACGGCCCGGGCGCGATCCGCGCGAGGATATTCCCGCACCGGTGCTGCGCTCGGACGTGATGGAGCTGAGCGATCTGAAACCCGGCATGATTCTGACCGGAACCGTCCGAAATGTCATCGATTTCGGAGCCTTTGTGGATATCGGCGTCCATCAGGACGGGCTGGTGCATATATCCCAGCTCTCGGACCGCTATGTCGCCCATCCGCTGGATGTGGTACAGGTCGGAGACATTGTCCGTGTGAAGGTTCTGTCCGTAGACGAAGGGAAAAAGAGAATTTCCCTTACCATGAAGGAAGTACCTCAGAAATGATGCCGCAAATGGCTGTGCACCGGAAAAATATATTTTACGGAAAAAACATGTCCCTGCGGAAAATTATGTTTCCGCGGCATGCTGTTTCCATTTCTTCAGTTGTTCGGGTGCCGGCAGCTGGGCCAGAATGACCCCGCAGAAAACAAGTACGCAGCCGAAAAGTTCGCGTCCTGTCAGAGTTTCACCGAGGATAACCCAGCCGGCCAGCGCTGAGATAACCGATTCAAGACTCATCAGCAAAGAGGCAGCCGTGGGATTTAGCCCGCGCTGACCAATCAGCTGCAGAGTGTAGGCAACACCGCCGGAAAGAACACCTGCATAGGCAATCGGCCCCAGATTTGCCAGAATGTCACTCCAGGAAGAGGTTTCAAAAAGGAGCGCCGGGATCAGTGACAAAACAGCGGAAATCAGCAGCTGCATGAAGGAAAGCAGCAGTTCGTTAACTTTCGATACGTAGTAGTCGACACTTAAAATGTGGAAGGCGTATACAAACGAGCACAT
>ONLK01000036.1 GCA_900318615.1 uncultured Eubacteriales bacterium | reverse complement strand
CGCCAGCTCTTCTGAGCCGATGTAACAAAAAAAGCTGAAAACCTTGATGATACAAGGCTTTCAGCTTTGCTAAAAGCAGGGGATGAGAGAATCGAACTCCCACCAAAGGTTTTGGAGACCCCTATCATACCATTTGACCAATCCCCTGTACGGCATATTATTGATGCCACCTGTTCTTTATACCATTTTTACAGGTGGTTGTCAACCCGTACTTCTGGTTTTGATGCGTTTTACCCTGCTGTGTTTTGATGCCCTCACGGGCTCCTGTTTCATTGACTCCTGTTTCGCTGACTCCTGTTTCGCAGACTTCTCTTTCGTAGGCTCCTGTTTCGCTGACTCCTGTTTCGTTTAAAAATCCTTCAGCTTTTTGAAATTACAGCGTTCAGTTCCCGCACGCTGCGCACGCCTTTCAGGTCTATTCCTTCCGCTTTCCCAACCGGGCGCAGGCATACCTGCGGAAGAATAACGGTTTCGAAGCCGAGCTTTTTTGCTTCCTGAACCCGTTCCTTTGCCTGACTGACCGCACGTACCTCGCCGGAAAGTCCGACTTCGCCGAATACGATTGTCTTATCATCGATGGCAATGTCCCGGTAACTGGAGATGATGGCAGCTACAATCCCAAGATCGATGGCCGGTTCCCTGAGACGTACCCCGCCGGCGATGTTGACATAGGCGTCCAGAGAAGAACACGGCATGTTCATGCGCTTTTCCAACACAGCCAAAAGGAGATTCAGTCGGTTGACGTCGGCGCCGTCCGCCGTGCGGCGCGGATAGGCCAGGGAGGTACGGGTGACAAGCGCCTGGATCTCGATCAGGATCGGACGGGTCCCCTCCATGGAGCAGGCAACAACGGAGCCGCTCGCTCCTTCCGGTCTGCCTTCCAGCATGTACTCGGACGGATTGGCCACCTCATGAAGTCCATCGTTCTGCATTTCAAACACGCCGATTTCGTTGGTGGAACCGAAACGATTTTTGACGGCGCGCAGGAGGCGGTAACTGGCATAGCGGTCGCCCTCGAAATAAAGAACCGTGTCCACCATGTGTTCCAGCACGCGCGGGCCGGCTACGACGCCTTCCTTGGTCACGTGCCCGACAATGAAAATAGTTGTACCCGTTGTTTTGGCTATCTGCATGAGCACCCCCGTGGACTCACGCACCTGTGAGACACTGCCGGGGGCGGAGGAAACTTCCTCGTTATACATAGTCTGAATGGAATCTATGATGACGACAGAAGGTTTTGTCCTTTCGATGGCTTCCCGGATGGTTCCCAGATTGGTTTCCGAAAGCAAAAGAAGCGTATCCGAAAATTCGCCCATCCGGTCGGCGCGCATACGGATCTGCTGCAGGGATTCCTCTCCGGACACATACAGGATTTTAATGTTCCGCTCTGCAAGGTTCCGGCAGACCTGAAGCAGCAGCGTTGATTTTCCGATACCCGGATCTCCGCCAACAAGGACCAGAGAGCCGGTCACAATACCTCCGCCCAGCACGCGGTCCAGTTCATTCATTCCGGTGCCCGTTCTCTCACTGTGCGTGCGGTCTATCTCCCGAAGCGCCTTTGGGACAGGAGCTTCTCCTGTGCGGCGGCCGGATGATGCAGCGGCTGAGCGTCCCGGAATTCTGGGCGCCAGCGGTTCCTCAACAAACGTGTTCCATTCATGGCAGCTCGGACACTGTCCCATCCACTTGGCGGATTCATATCCGCAGTTCTGGCAAAAAAAAGCGGTTGTTTTAGCTTTTGCCATTCAGTTCCTCCCCTGTTTATTCTGGTTTTGGTTTTTCTTTTCCCTTCAGTTAAAGACAGCTGCCGCTTTTCCGGCGGCAGCTGTCCAGTCAGCCATTTCCTGTAAATCGGTTCGGCCGGCGATCCGTTGTTATCATAATATTTATCAGTCCGTGATCGTCTTTATCTGAATCTGAAAAATTATCAGTCCATGATCCGTCTTTATCTGAAAATTATCAATCCATGATCGTCTTTATCTGTAAATCGGCCGGCCGGCGATCCGTTGTTATCTGATAATTCATCGGTCAGTTGTCTTTGACAACTTCGATCTCTGCTTCTTTTCCGCTCTGCATTTCAACGCTCAGTACAAGCTTTCCGCCGGCATTCGTCTGTACAATTCCATTATCCGTTCCGTTGATGAACACACGGTACGGCGCATTTTCTTCCAGACCCAGAATCACCTGCGTATCCTCCGGCGCATCCAGACGGAAACGGACACCATTTCCGTTTTCCTTAAAACCTGTCACGGCGCTGCCCGGATCGGACTCATAGACAAGCATTTCATTTCTCTCCAGCTTGGTAATGTCACGGAATGTCTTTACCTTATATATATCTCCGTTCACTTCAACATCGGAAAGCTTTGTTTTTTCATTAAGCTCATAATTTCCAAAGCTTAAACTACCGTCCTTCTCAGCACGCAGAAGCTCCTTAACGACTGCCATTGAATTATCCTCCTGAAAATAATAATTGTTTCATTGCCTCTGTATGATACTTCGCTTTGTTACGATTATTCTATCATGTTTTTCAAATAACGGCGGCTATGTTTATTAATTTTGTTTTAGTTCTCTTACCCGAAAAGTGATGGTCTTTTCATCCTTCAGGGATACCGTGACAGTATCGCCGGGTTTTGCCCGACCGGAAAGAATTTCCTCCGACAGCTGATCCTCCAGCTTTGTCTGGATGGTCCTTTTCAGCGGGCGGGCACCGTACCTGGCATCATACCCGGTTCTGGCGATGTAGTCCCGCACCTCCGGGCGAATGTTCAGCGTAAGGTTCATCTGCTCCTTACTGCGTTTGCGCAGCTCCTTCAGCAGAAGATCCGTAATATCCTTTACATCCTGTTCGCACAGCGGGTGGAATACGATAATATCGTCAATTCGGTTCAGAAATTCCGGCTTAAACAGCTGCTGGATCTCCTCCATCACAGAAGACTTCATCTTCTCATAGTTTTCTTTTTCGTCATTGCCCGCTCCGAAGCCGAGATGCTTCGGCGAGATGATCCGCTGCGCTCCCGCATTGCTGGTCATGATAAGAACCGTATTCTTAAAGTCAACCCTGCGTCCCTGCGAGTCGGTAATGTGCCCTTCGTCAAGGACCTGCAGCAGGATGTTGAAAACATCCGGGTGGGCCTTTTCAATTTCATCGAACAGGATAACCGAATAAGGATGAGAACGCACTTTATCCGTCAGCTGCCCGCCTTCCTCATATCCCACGTATCCGGGCGGCGATCCCACCATGCGGGACACGCTGTACTTCTCCATATATTCGGACATGTCAACCCGGATCATGTTCTGCTCATCGCCGAACACCGTCTGAGCCACCGCCTTGGCCAGCTCTGTCTTGCCGACGCCGGTCGGCCCGAGAAACAGGAAGGACCCGACCGGGCGGCGCGGATCCTTCAGGCCTGCCCGGCCGCGCCGGATAGCCCGTGCAACCGCATTAACGGCTTCCTCCTGTCCGATGACCCGCCGGTGAAGCTCTTTATCCAGGTTCATAAGCCTTTTTCCCTCGGATACCGTGATCCTTTCCGCCGGCACGCCCGTCCAGGAAGCGACGGTATCCGCGATATCTTTAGAAGTTACTTCCATTCTCCGGCTTCGATTCTTTTTCTTCGAAGCTTTTTCAAATGCCTGCCTTGCCTGTTCGTACTCCTCATGTGCCCTCATGGCATCTTCCAGTTTTCCTTCGCTCAGCAGTTTTTCAAGATTTTCGCGGTCACGATTTACCTGATCCTCCTGCGCCTTCAGGTCATCGGAAACTTTATAGGTTCTGAACCGTGCCTTTGCACAGCTTTCGTCCATCAGGTCGATCGCCTTGTCCGGCAGATACCGGTCGTTGATGTACCGTTTGGACAGTGCCGCGGCTGAGTGAAGTGCTTCATCGGTGATGGTCACATGATGGTGGTCCTCGTAAGATGGCCGCAGTCCCCGGAGGATATCCACCGTTTCCTCAACCGTAGGTTCCTCCACCATAACCGGCTGAAAACGGCGCTCCAGTGCCGCATCCTTTTCAATATATTTGCGGTACTCTGCCACCGTTGTGGCACCGATGACCTGGATTTGTCCGCGGGACAGGAACGGTTTCATGATGTTGGACGCATCCAGTGCTCCCTCCGCTCCTCCGGCTCCGATAATCGTGTGAAGCTCATCTATGAAAAGGAGAACATCTCTTTCCGCCATCACCTCATTCAGTATTTTTTTCATGCGCTCCTCAAACTCACCGCGGAATTTGGTCCCGGCTACCATGGATGCCATGTCCAGTGAAACCAGACGTTTGTCCTGCAGAACGTCCGGCACACTGCCAAGTGCAATTCTCTGCGCCAGCCCTTCCACGATCGCGGTTTTTCCGACGCCGGGCTCGCCGATCAGACAGGGATTGTTTTTGGTCTTGCGGCTTAAAATCTGCATCAGCCGTTCTGTTTCCCGCTCTCTGCCGATGACGGGATCCAGCTGCCCTTCTCGTGCCATCCGGGTCAGATCACGGCCGTACTGATCCAGCACATCCTCGTCCCCTTCTGTACTCTGCCCGGTCACATTTTTCAGAAGCTCTCTTGCCTTCTCATCGGATATGTCCATAATGTCCAGCAGGCGCTTGTAGATTGCCTGCTGATCCACGTTCATGGTGCGCATCAGTCTGGCACCGGCACAGTCTGTATCTGTAATAATAGCCATCAGGATGTGTTCGGTTCCGGTCAGCGGAAGATCCGTAATCTGCGCGTCCCGGTCTGCATCCTCCAGCACCTCCTGTGCTCTCGGTGAATAGCCGCCTTCCCGGACCGTCAGAAGGGCGCCTTCCGATCCGATCAGCTGTATAATCAGTTTTTTCAGTGTATCTTCTTCAACGGCAAATTCCCGAAGCACGGTTCCGGCCGTACTTTCCGTATTTTTCACCAGCCCCAGAAGCAGATGTTCCGTGCCGATGTAGCCATGCTTCAGTTCGATGGCTGCCTTCCTGGCATCCCGCAGTACATTGATTGCCTCTTTTGTATATTGATCTGTCATAGAAATCTCCCTGGTTCTCTGTTTTATTGTTCGCCGGGTGTTGTTTCTTCCCACCCGGCCAGAATATCGTCCACCATGTCATGTATTTCATCCGCATTGAGGCCGCTGCACACAGCCTGCGCCAGCAGCGGTCTCATGTGTTCTCTGGTTTCTTCCATGGCGCGCGCTTTATCCGCGTTCACCGCAATGACCGCTCCGCGCCGGCGGTCCATATTCACAAATCCTTCGTCCTTCAAAAGGGAATACGCTTTGTTGACCGTGTGCATGTTGATGCCGATCTGGCTGGCCAGCGTACGGACCGGAGGAAGTGAGTCGCCTTCGTGGAGAATCGAAGAAGCAATCCCCATGATGATCTGATTGCGAAGCTGCATATATATGGCTTCATCGCTCTGAAAATTGATCTCAATAATCACATCCATACCTCCTGTCGGACTGTGTCTGTATGTTCTATCGAAACTATAACAGATGATACTCCTGCCTGTCAAATAAATGTTTGTCAGATGATCTTCCCGGTTCAATTCATGTTTGCCGGATGATTCTTTCTGTCCTGTCCATGTCTGCCGGATGAGGATCCGGCGGGAAAAGCCAAAAAAGGCAGCTCCGGATTTCCGGAACTGCCCGTCAGGAATTTCAAATTACGATCTTTTGATTTTTAAGCAGCGATCTGTTTCTGCCGGACGCTCCGCAGCCCGCGGCATTCTCCCCTCTGGGGCATCCATCCTTTCGCAGCTTTAGCTGTTTTACGCAGCGTTCTTCTCTGCTTACTCTGTGGCAGCTTCCGCAGCTGCTTCGTTTTGATCCACACCCGCATCTGCCGAGCCGTAGGTTACCGTGTAGATGTCAGCATCATCGTAATCATTTCTTACCAGCAGATAATTTCCATCGCCGGAAGCGGTGATTCCGTAGTAATCGCATGGCAGAAGTTCATTCCCGTGCCAGTCAATCAGACCGTAATCGCCGTCATCGTTCTTTGTTACATAGAGAAGTCCGCTGCAATATTCAAGCGCACTGATTTTATCATACTTATCCTCAAGCACCGTATCGGTTCCGTCAGCCGCCAGAATATGAAGTTTATTCTCCATATCGGTATAGGTTGCAGACGCGCCGTTTGCTGTAAAGAAGTCCTGTGAATACTTCGGCTTTGCGGTTACATTTCCGTTGCTATCCGCAAATCCGAACAGCTTATCCTGTACAATAGCAAAATATCCGTCCGCATCGTAAACTCCGATGGTCCCGTCCGCCCTGGCCGGACCTTCGTAATTTAATTCCACCGAGTCAAATTCGGCCGGAAGAACCAGTTTTCCCTCCCGGTTGATCAGGCCAGCCTTGTCGTCCAGCGTAACCTCCGCGTAATCTCCAGCGAAGGAGCTGATGTAGTCATACGATGGCTTCACAAGAATGTTTCCGTCTGAATCCTTCAGGCCGTAAGAACCATCCTCATAATAGGTTTCAAAATCTTCAGTGCTGGTGTTGCCGGTGGCATAAAGGTTATCAAGATCCTTCTCAACGGCTGTAAAGGTACGGTCATAGAGTGTGCATTTTGAAGCTGCGCGGTCTTCCACGCTAAGATACCTTCCGTGTGCCGCCGCATCGGCGTAATTGTCGCGGCTCAGTGTTCCGGCCTTTTCAGCCTGTGCGCCGTCCAGATAATAAAGATCCACCGTATCGATCAGATAATATTCATCGTCTCCGGCTTCATCGTAGTTGCTGTAATCTGCTTTCTTATATTTTTCGGCAGCCGCCCAATGCTCACCCAGCACGTCAACCTTGCCGTACTCAAACGGGATCACGGTTTCTCCGTCCGAATTCAGCAGACCGGAAATATTATAACCGTCCTGTTCATCATTTTCATCAGCCGCCTGCCCGAGGGATGCCTCTACAAACCCGCATTCTCCCGTAAAACTGCTGCTGTACAGACTGTCTGTCCGCATATTTCCGTCCGTATCCTCCAGTGCATAGTAGTCTTCCTTATCCTCATCTTCCACCCTGAGAAGATTGGTGCCCTCTACCCACGCATCTGCATCCGTATGATCTATTTTGCTGACAGCCGGGTCAGCACACACGGTCATGGATACGGCTGCACACAGTACTGCGGTCGTTATTGCTATCTTCTTTTTCATGCTCATCTTCTCCTCTGCTCAATTATCTCTGCCGCCTGACTGAAGCCAATAGCACCAGCCGGTTACTTCTTTTTACTGATAATTCTAGCATGGGAAATTTTCAGATAACAACAACATAACCGCCAATCTGTATTTGATTACAAACACTTGCAAGAAATTGACTGTATATCTTACAGATCAATCATATCCACTTTGACGTCTTTTCCGCCTTCCGATGGCTTCTGGGGCACAGAGCTCCTGTCCGGAGACGGCACGGCTGCGTTTGCCGGTTCCTTCCGGGTGCGCGCATCGGACTGTTTTGCGTTATTCTTGTTCTGCCCGGCTCCCGCGATGGTGCCGTAGATGGTTCCCTGCGCCGTACTCTGTACATGAACCATGTTCTGCGCATTCGCCGGTCCTGTCTCATAGGAAGGAACCTGCCGTCTGAGCTTGTGAGACTGCTGCGGCTCCACATCAAGCGGACCTGCCTCCGTCCCGTGGACACGGTTTCCTGCGTTCTTTGGTTTCATCGGACGCTGCTGTGCCTCCGGTCCGCCGGAGGGTGCTGCTTTTCTGCTCCCGGAAGACGCTTCCGGTGCTCCGCCTGCCGGTCCCTGCCCCGGGTAATTTCCGCCATTCCCGTTTCCGCCGCCCTCCTTCTTTCCGTTCTTCTTCTGACTCTTCGGTGCATATCCCAGGCGGCGGTACTCGTTCAGCTCCGCCTTAAGATCTTTCTTTCTGAGAATAAGATTGATAACAACAAACAGAAGAACGATGGATACCGCAATCAGTCCGTAGATGATCTTCGTGTACTGGCTGATGGTCGTTCTGTTTGCCGTGATCTGCTCCTTCAGATCGGTAATGGTTTTTTCCGCTTCCTCCAGGGCATTCCGGTCAACCTTGACAAACTGACTGTCCTCCGTAGCCGGCTCTGTTTCTGCCTCTGTCTGTTTTTCTGTTTCGGCTTTCGTTTCCGACTGTGCTTCCGTTGCCGGTTCAGCAGCTGCACCCGCTGTGCTGGTTACATTCAGGGTATATGGAAACTGACTCCCGTTCCCGGACTGTACGGTGATGGTAACAACCGATGATCCATCCTCCTCGAGGTTTACCGTCCAGGAACCGTCGTCATTGTGTACAGCGCTTCCGGTTCCGTCCGAACCGTCTCCGCCTACGGAGATATCGGCGATACTTGCCGTGCTGCTGGACGGCTGCGGGGCAAGATCCAGTTTCCGGACACCTTCGGGCATAGTAACGTTATAATTCCAGGTACTGTATTCAAAATCCGGAGATACCGTAACTCCATCCGTGCGGATGCCAAGACCGGCCAGTGAATTGTCATCATCCGATGCAAAGGAAACCAATGCAAAAGCCATTGTCAGGATCATGCAGAGCAGGATCATCAATTTGTTTTTTGACAGCCTCTTGTTCATCTGAAAGCTCCTCTTTTCCAGCTTACTTTACTTCATCAATCGACTTAGCTATATCATGCCGATAATATTTGTTATCGAAATCCACCCAGTCGACGGCCTTGTAGGCATTTGCGCGTGCTTCCTGAAGGGTGCTGCCCAATGCGGTTACACCGAGCACACGTCCGCCGTTTGTGACTATTTTACCGTCCTTCTGCGCCGTTCCGGAATGGAATACGTAATAACCGTCCTTATCCTTAAAGTTTTCAAGCCCGCGGATTTCAAATCCCTTCCCGTATTTAACCGGATACCCGTCCGATGCGAGAATGACACACACGCAGGCTTTGTCGGAGAACGCAAGGTCGATCTGATCCAGCTTCCCGTCGATGCAGGCTTCAAACACATCCACAATGTCCGTCTTCATCCTCGGAAGAACCACCTGGGCCTCCGGATCGCCGAAACGCGCATTATACTCCAATACCTTCGGGCCATCCCCGGTAAGCATCAGGCCAAAGAAGATAACACCCTTGAAGGGTCTTCCCTCCTTCGCCATAGCGTTAACCGTCGGCTGGAAAATATTTTTCTGGCAGTAGCCGGCAATCTCCGGTGTATAGAACGGGCTCGGGGAAAAGTTGCCCATGCCGCCCGTGTTCAGACCGGTATCGCCGTCCCCCGCTCTCTTATGATCCATCGCGGAAGCCATCGGCTTTACGGTTTTGCCGTCCACAAAGGTCAGTACCGAAACTTCGCGGCCGGTCATGAACTGCTCGATAACCATCCTGTCTCCGGCGCTGCCGAACTTTTTATCTTCCATGATCTGGCGAACGCCAGCCTCCGCCTCTTCCAGATTCTGACAGATGAGCACACCCTTGCCCAGCGCCAGGCCATCCGCCTTCAATACCGTCGGGAAGGATGCCTTCGTGCGAAGATATTCCAGTGCTGCTTCCGGATCCGTAAAGCTTTCATATTCTGCGGTCGGAATGTGATATTTTTTCATAAGATCCTTGGAGAACACCTTGGAGCCCTCCAGAATAGCTGCGTTTTTGCGCGGTCCGAACACCCTCAGACCGTGTGATTCAAACACATCGACAATGCCGCCGACCAGCGGATCATCCATGCCGACCACGGTAAGGTCAATCGCCTTCTCTCTGGCAAACGTAACCAGCGCGTCGAAATCCATCGCTTTGATCGGAACACACTCCGCAATCTGCGCAATGCCGGCATTTCCCGGCGCGCAGTAAATTTTATCAACCCTTGGACTCTGGGCAATCTTCCATGCCAGTGCATGTTCCCTGCCGCCGGAACCTACAATCAAAACTTTCATGTAATCTGCCTCTCCTTCTTTCCGCTGTACTCCAGCCAAAGTCATACCCGTGTTCCGCCTGGCATCGCATTACAGCTTTCCGTATGTATAATCGTCTATGTGCACGCGGCCTTCTTTTACATGTACTCTGCCTTCGCTGATGAGCCGGATGGCTTCGGGCAGGATGATCCACTCTGCCTGTTCCATGACTCGCCGCTGCAGCTTTTCCGGTGTGTCACCTTCCTGCACATACACCGCTTTCTGAAGAATAATCGGGCCGGTATCCGTTCCCTTATCCACAAAGTGAACGGTCGCTCCGGTCACACGAACCCCGCGCTTCAAAACAGCTTCGTGCGGTCTGAGTCCGTAATACCCCTTCCCGCAGAAGGACGGGATCAGCGCCGGATGGATATTGATAATCCGGTCCGGAAAGGCATCAATCATCGGCTCCGGAATGACGACCAGGCATCCGGCCAGCACGATGAGATCCGGATGCAGCTCCTTCAGGCGGTTCAGCAGTGCTTCGTTGAAGTCCTGGCGCGACGGAAAATCCTTCGGGCAGATACTCTCTGCCTTTATTTTGTGGCGGCGGGCGCGTTCAAGTGCGCCGGCGTTTTTATTGTTGGAGATGACATCCGCAATCCGGACGCCGGGAAGGCTTCCGTTCTCTATCTGATCAATGATTGCCTGCAGGTTCGTGCCTCCGCCGGAAACCATCACTGCCAGGTTCAGCATACGGTCACTCCCTTTTCGCCTTCCTTCACCTCACCGATGAAGTATACTGTTTCGCCGGCTCCCTCCAGCGCCTTCTTTGCACGATCCGCGTCCTGCGGTGCCACCGCCAGCACCATGCCAATGCCCATATTGAAGGTATTGTACATGATCTTCTCCCCGATATTTCCTTCCTTCTGAAGCAGCTTAAAAAGCGGAGGAACCGGATAGCTGTCCTTGCGGATATAGCAGCGGACACCCTCCGGGAGCATGCGGGGTACATTCTCATAAAAACCGCCGCCGGTGATATGGCTGCATCCCTGGATCTTCACGCCAGCTTCCTTTACGGCTCTCAGTGCCCGGACATAAATCTTTGTCGGCGCCAGCAGCTTTTCACCGAGCGTTCCGCCCAGTTCATCACAGTATGTTTCCAGCGCTTTTTTCTCCATCGGGAATACCTTGCGGACAAGGGAAAAACCGTTGCTGTGAACGCCGGAAGACGCAAGACCGAGCAGTACACTGCCCGGCCGGATGTCCCTGCCGGTGATGAGATCTTTCTGATCCACAGCACCTACGGCAAATCCTGCCAGATCGTATTCATCTTCCGGATAAAAGCCGGGCATCTCGGCGGTCTCACCGCCAATCAGAGCGGCATCACACATACGGCATCCATCGGCTACACCCTTGACAATCTGCGCAATTTTTTCAGGATAATTCTTACCGCAGGCAATATAATCAAGGAAAAAGAGAGGTTCACCGCCGGCGCAGGCTACATCGTTTACGCACATAGCCACGCAGTCAATACCAACCGTGTCATGTTTATCCATGATGAATGCCAGCTTCAGCTTGGTGCCCACTCCGTCTGTCCCGGACAGCAGTACCGGATGCTCCATGTCCTTGATTTTACTCATGTCAAAGGCACCGGAGAATCCGCCGATTCCTCCCATAACCTCAGGGCGCATGGTGGTCTGCACATATTTTTTCATAAGTTCTACTGATTTGTATCCCGCCTCAATGTCAACTCCGGCATTTTTATAATCCATAGGTCCCTCCTGGCACTTTGTCCAAACATGGTCTGATTAGTAGTTATAAACGCCTGTCTCCTGAAGTCTTGCGTCTTTTTCCTCAACGGATTTTTTCATGTTCTCACTGTATTCTTTCAGCCTTGCCCGAAGATCCGGGTCAGACACAGCCAGAATTTTAGCGGCCAGAATGGCTGCATTTTTACCGCCGTTAATCGCAACGGTGGCTACCGGTATGCCGGACGGCATCTGTACAATCGAATAAAGGGAATCTCTTCCTCCCAGGGACGTCGTATGCATCGGTATTCCGATGACCGGCAGCGGGAAAAGAGCGGCGCACATTCCCGGAAGATGAGCCGCCATGCCGGCTCCGGCGATGATCACCTTAATGCCGCGGCTTTCCGCCGTTTTTGCGTAGTCAAAGAATACGTCCGGCTCTCTGTGGGCGGATATGATTCTCATCTCATAGGAGATTCCCAGTTCATCCAGGGTTTCCGCCGCTTTTTTCATGACCGGCATATCCGAATCGCTGCCCATTACGATACTGACTGTTGCCATAAGATTCGCCTCCTGATTTTTATTATAAGTTTACGTTTCAGCTTATTTCATGTCAAGTTCTTTAGGAACGGCGTTCTATGCCTCACGCCGCCATTCCTATACAAAAAATAAGAAACCACAGCGCAAAAATCAGTCCGCTGAGTATGGTCCCTGCCTTGCTGACGGCGTAGCTGCGGACAAAGCCGTCACTAAAACTGATCAGACCTTCCACGACTCCGACCAGGGCCATCATCATGGCCGTAAAGCCGACAGCGCCGGTTACAGATGAGCTGATTCCTGCCTGCGCCAGCGCCGTCAGAATAACGAGAAGCAGCAGGGAAAGCAGGGCCAGCACCAGGGATGCCAGGCCTCTCCTGGAATATTTCTTATCCTTATAATAATATATACTTCTGCTCTCTCTCTCAGGCATTTTTACTCCTTACTACACCAAAATATTTTTTACGGATCCTGTCACAGATATAAAAAATCAGATACCCCAGACATCCTCCAAGCGTATTCAAAATGACGTCATCAATATCGCAGACTCCCGACCGCGTCACCAGCTGCATGATTTCCACGCAGAGGCTGAACAAAGCGGTGGCTGCCGTACTTTTCGGAAAGGAACGCATCTTCCGGCTCAGGATCGGCAAAATAGCCCCGAACGGGCCGAAGGCCAGTATATTTCCCCCGATATTGACAAAAACCGCCCGCCTGCCCAGCACATTCACATTCGTAACAAACCGGAGGATTTCGCGCAGCGGAACCAGATTATAGCGAATGGGCTGCACTCCGGAGCGCCCGTATCTTTCAGAGAGAAAAAGAAAATAAACCAGAGCAATCAGGTAAAGGATAAACAGAATCAGTCCCGCCAACCGGATTTTTTTCGCGGTTGAAGCCCTCATCAGATCAGAACATCCTTTCGCTCAGCCAGCAGTTTTGAACCGCTCACAATCATAAGAACACCAAGGACAACCCCGGTAGCAATCGTCAGAACTCCCACCACGATTCCCATGACTCCGCTGCTGGATAATGATTTGTATACTTTTTCTTCCATTTCCTGTACTCCTTGTCTTCGCCTTTATTCTTCTGTTTCTTTATTCTTTTATTCCTCTATTTTCTTTATTTCTTCATTCCGGGCGGGTCTTTATTCCTTTACCCCGTACCGGTCGTAGTAGGCATCGATCGCGGCTTTGAGAGCGTCGTCAATAATCACTTTCCCCTTATACTCACGATTGTACAGATGCTCCACAACTTCCTTCATGGTAACGATGGAGGCTGTCCTGATTCCGCAGGTTTCTTCAATCTGTGCGAGGGCCCCCTTCTCTCCGGTTCCGCGCTCGCAGCGGTCAACGGATACAATCAGACCGGGAACCGTAACATTTTCGCCCTGCGCCTTAATAATGGGAAGTGTTTCGCGAATCGAAGTTCCTGCCGTTGTAACATCTTCAATAATAATCACGCGGTCGCTGCCGCCAATCGGTCCCCCCAGCAGAATTCCCTTATCTCCGTGGTCCTTTGCTTCCTTGCGATTGCTGCAGTAGCGCACATCCTTCCCGTACTCCCGGCTGATGGCCATGGAGGCGGCCACACTCAGCGGGATCCCCTTGTAAGCCGGCCCGAACAGCACATCGAAATCCAGTCCGAAATGATCGTGAATAGCTTTGGCGTAATAGTTTCCAAGTCTTGTCAGCTGCGATCCGGTCCGATAGTAACCGGTATTAATGAAGAACGGAGTTTTCCGCCCGCTTTTCGTTACAAAATCTCCAAACTTCAGGACCTGACAGTCCACCATAAATTCGATAAATTCCTGCTTATATGTTTCCATCTGTATCCTTTCCGCGATCAATTAATTACACGCATCCGATCAGTTCGTTTATATTGTTAACGCCCTGCTGCCGCATAAAGGTTTCTATCCCGCTGATGATCCGGACGGCAGCGTGCGGATCCCGGAAGTTCGCCGTCCCCACAGCCACGCCTGCGGCGCCGGCCATGATGAACTCCAGCGCACTTTCCGCGTCTGTACATCCTCCCATGCCAATCACCGGGATATGTACACTGTGGGCCGCTTCATAAACCATACGCACAGCGATGGGATGGATGGCCGGTCCCGACACGCCGCCGGTCTTGTTGGCCAGCAGGAACCGCCGCCGGTTCACATCTATTTTCATGCCGGTAATCGTGTTGATCAGTGAAACGGCATCCGCACCGCCCGCCTCCACGGCTCTGGCCATGTCCGGAATGCTCGTGACATTGGGGCTGAGTTTCATAATCACCGGCTGATGTGCTTTCTTTTTCACGGCAGCCGTGATTCTTTCCGCCGTATGCGGATCTGTGCCAAAGGCAATACCGCCCTCCTTCACATTCGGGCAGGAAATATTGATCTCCAGCATATCCACGCGCGGCTCGTCAGCCAGGCGCTCCACGACCTCGCAGTACTCTTCCTCGGAATGGCCGCACACATTTACGATTACCTTTGTATCAAATTTTCTTAGAAATTCAAGATCACGGCGGATAAAAACATCCACACCGGGATTCTGAAGTCCGATGGCATTCATCATGCCGGACGGGGTCTCCGCCACACGCGGCGTACCATTTCCCTCCCAGGGAACATTGGCGACTCCCTTGGTGACAACGGCGCCCAGCCGGTTCAGGTCCGTGAACTCACTGTACTCCATTCCGGATCCGAAAGTTCCCGATGCCGTCATGATCGGATTTTTCAGTTCAATTCCACAGATCGTTACCTTTGTATTTATATTCATATGCCTACTCCGGAAAAATATCAGATTTCCACATCCAGCGCATTGAAAACCGGTCCTTCAGTGCACACCCGTGCATTATTTACCTGGGAATGCGCGTCCTTCTTCACTGTTTTGCACACACACCCCAGGCAGGCTCCTACGCCGCACGCCATCCGCTCTTCCAGCGACAGATAGCAGGGAATGCCGTGGCGGATGGCAAATTGCCGGACAAAATGAAGCATTACCATCGGTCCGCACGCATAAATGACATCCGCGGTCAGACGATGAGCATTCACGGCGTCCAGCACATTCCCCCGTGTTCCGAAGCTTCCGTCCTCCGTTGCGATATATACGCTGCCATAGCTCTTAAACTCTTCTGTCAGGAACTGCTCACTTCGAAAACCGAGTACAATTTCCCGTTTGCCTTCCAGCTGCGCAGCCAGCTCCAGCAGCGGCGGAATCCCGATTCCTCCGCCGATCAGCAATGAACTCCTGCCCCGGCCGCCCTTAGAAAGAGGATATCCGTTCCCGAGCGGACCTATAATGTCAACGCTGTCTCCCGGCTGCAGTCCGGAAAATTCTTTTGTCCCTTCCCCGGCGAGCCGGTAGACCAGGCGGATGACTCCGTTTTCCGGGTCCGTCCGGCAGATACTGATGGGGCGGGGAAGCAGCCGGCTTTTATCCGCACAATACAGGCTTACAAACTGCCCGGGGACAGCATGAGCCGCAACGGACCCGGTTTTCAGATACAGACTGTAAATTCCGTTACCAATCGCTTCCTGCCGGACAACCGCGGCACATTCCTGAAACTTTTCTGTCATGACAATGCTCCTGCAACTCATTTCTTTCGACAAGGGACTGATTTTGGATTTATTTTTCCCTGATGTTTATCTTCCCGGTGACGTGCAAATATCCCTGATGTTTATCTTCCCAGTACGGTGCGGATATCCCTGATCATATCCTTTGCGGCAGCGCGGCTTGCATCGGCAAAGTGTTCTTCGGTGAAGGACGCGTACGCATCCTTTTTCCAGGCCGCAATAATGCCCCGGGAAGAATTGACAATGGCGCCCAGTCCGTCCTTATTAAAAAAATTGACAAGATCGGCACCTTTTCCGCCCTGGGCCCCGTAGCCGGGTACAAGAATGAAGGCGTGCGGCATGATTTTGCGAAGCACCGACCCCATCTCCGGGTAGGTAGCCCCGACGACAGCGCCGACGTTGCTGTAGCTGCCGTCCATACTTTCACGCCCCCACTCCTCTACCTTCGCGCCAACGTGCTCATAGAGCGGTTTCCCGTCGATCAGCCGGTCCTGAAATTCGCCGCTGGACGGATTTGAGGTTTTCACAAGCACGAATATTCCCTTATCCTCTTCCTGACACACTTTAATAAAGGGCTCCACCCCGTCGCTGCCAAGATAAGGATTGACTGTGGCCATATCCTCGTCAAAGATACGATATGCTTTGGAACCGATCGTCACTTTTCCAAGATGGGCAGATGCATAAGCTGCGGAAGTTGAGCCGATATCGCCGCGCTTGACATCGCCGATGACGATGAGTCCTTTTTCGCGGCAGTAGTCAACCGTCTTCTTAAATGCCATAAGGCCCGGAATGCCAAACTGTTCATACATGGCGATCTGCGGTTTTACCGCCGGAACCAGATCATACACGGCATCAATTATTTCCTTATTAAAAAGCCATACCGCCTCGCCGGCTCCTTCCGGCGTCTCGCCCTTCGACTCAAAAGCTCTGTCCAGCAGATAGGGAGGAATGTAGGAAAGCATGGGATCAAGTCCGACAACCACTGGTGCATCCTTCTCAACAATTTTATCAATCAATTTCGAAATCATTGCGGTCTCCTTTCTTCTGCCTCTCACAGATCCGGCACCTGAGGCCGGCTGCTGTCCCAGGCTTCACTCACATTAAAAAGATCGGACAGGGAATCCGCCCGGTGCGACATGCTGTAGCCGTCAATATTCCGGCGTGCCTGACGCATATAGTTATCACCGAACTGTACCCAGTTTGTGCGGCTCGAATCAACATTGCAGAAAATGTTAAATCCCTGGCTTTTATAATAGGTAAAGAGCTGATTGTCCGAAGAATAGTTCTGCCAATCGCCGATATCAGCGCCGAAGGCAAAAATCAGAATGTCTGTCGGACCGATGATCGGTTCCATCCAGGTCTTGTATCGCTCCGTATCGGTCACAACCTTGTCGTACCCGGCATTCACCGGATCGATATGTCCCCACGTGTGGCTGGCGAATTCCCATCCTTCGGCCTTCATGGCATCCGCCACCTGTTTTGCCTGCGCAGCCTCACTGTCAAAATCAAAATCCGGATTATTGTCAAAGAATTTCTGCTGATACTCCGTCACGCGGCCGGCCTCCCGTGTTTTGTACACTTCATCCGTACGGTAGCCCAGCACCCCCTCATAGCCGGTAAGCGCAATAACTCCCTTGTGGCCATGGTAGGAAAAGTCCGGATGCTCCCGGACAAAATCATCGACCAGCGGCACCAGATCGTAGTCGCCGGTACGAACCGTTCCGTCTGCTTCCGCATAGGTATTTTTTATCTCACCGTTTTCATCAACGATCAGTTTCTGCGCAAATCCGTCTCCGTCCATGTAGTGATAATAGCTGACGTCATCCTGCGATAGTACAAATGGGATTTTTCCGTCCGGCAGATAAATATCCTTCGCCGTGACCGTGCCGTCCTCATTCACCGTGCACATATCATGCGGACTGATCATCACATACCCTTTGTCATACATCTGCTGAATGATGCTGTTAAATTCACGGATCGTCACCATGTACTGATTATAGCCATCCGCATCTTCATCTGCGTCAAAGGCCAGAGAAGTATCAACGATAAGGGAATGGAAAAAGATATGTGTGACCTGACCGGCCGGATAGGCTTTCAAGTTCTGTTTTTTCTCGCGGTAGGATCCGACCGCATTCTGAAACTGGGTGTTGGTATTAAAGTCAGACTCCGCCTCCAGAAGTGCAATTGCGCCGTCATAGTCATACTGCTGTGCCAGCAATTTTGCAGATGCCAGTGCCGCCTGCGTATGATCCGGGGCACCTTCCGTTTCCGAAGATCCTTCCGTAACCGCTTCGCCGCTGACCGCCACGTGGTCAGCGCTCTTGCCTGTCAGCGTGCTTTTTGTGTTGCGGATGGTCTCGTCCACCTGCCCGTCGATGAAACCCGCCTTAATCAGTATAACCGCCAGTACCACTATGCACAGAACAATGAGCGCAATAATGCATTTGATAATGAAAGCTGTTTTTTTATGTTTCGCTTTTCTCTGCTCTATGATTCTTTCCTGTGCATCCAATAAGCTTCACCCCTGTAAAACGATATAGCGACCAGTAACGTCTTTGCTTTTCATCTTACCATATTTCATAATCTGTCACAAACAAACTTCATTAATAAACGGGGTTGACAATCTTTTGTATTTGAATTAAAATAATGCCGTAACTTAGATGTAACACTTTTGTAATAATTATAACAGATTTTTAAAACTCAGGAGGATAAATCATGCGGGCCAACAGAAGGTTTGCCATATGCACGGCTGCAGTAATTTCCATTTCCATGGTCTCGAGCCTATCCGCCGCGGCAGCTGATAATACACTCAGTGTAGATATGACCGATAACAATAATGAAGCCTGGGCAGATATAGCCATGGCCAATGATGATACGGTAACAACGGGCGTCATCGTCCGTACCGGTTCTGATCAGAACAGCGGCGTAGCCGGTTACCTGTATCGCGGCGATGCCGTAAAAGTCATCGACAAGGGCGACACCTGGACCAGGATTTCATCCGGCAGCGTCACAGGCTATGTTAAAAATGACTATCTCACATACGGAACCGATGCGAAAGGTCTGGCGGAGTATTACGGGACGTACGGTGTGAAGGCTTCCTGGAATGCTGTAAATGTATTTGCATCCAACAACAGTGCCTCCAAAATCGTTTCGGAAGCGAATGACGGCGATACCTTCAAATATGTAAGTACGGACGGCCACTTTATTGAAGTTAAGGACGATAATGACAACACCGTCTACGTTTCTGACGAGGATGTGGATCCGGTCATTCTTCTTTCTACGGCTTCTTCCGCATCTGAAGATGACCATTCTTCCGCTGCAGCATCTGCACCGGGAACTTCCGCAGATACAGCGCCGGCAGATGCCTCCTCCAATGATGATGCTTCCGGCACAGGAAGTACTGATATTACGGATGAGAATACCTCCGGTACAGAAGGTACGGATGTCTCAGGCGAAGCTGAATCCTACACGGAAACGACGGATGCTTCCTATGATGAAGGTACCGGTACCTCCTACACGGATAGTTCCGATACAGAAAGCACGGATACTTCCTACACGGAAGGCACGGAGACCTCCTACAC
>ONLK01000033.1 GCA_900318615.1 uncultured Eubacteriales bacterium | reverse complement strand
GGAGGATGTGGAAGGAATCCATGTGCATCGCTATGGGGCACACATTTTCCATACGAATAATAAAGAAGTGTGGGATTACGTGAACAGCTTTGCCACATTTAACCGTTTTACCAACAGTCCGGTGGCCAATTACAAGGGAGAGCTTTACTCTCTTCCGTTTAATATGTACACCTTCAACAAGATGTGGGGCGTGGTAACTCCCCAGGAGGCAGCTGCAAAAATTGAGGAACAGCGCAGGGCGGCACACATCACGCAGCCTGCGAATCTGGAGGAGCAGGCGATCAGTCTGGTCGGCACGGATATCTACGAAAAGCTGATCCGGGGATATACGGAAAAACAGTGGGGACGCAGCTGCAGGGATCTGCCGGCGTTCATTATCAAACGTCTGCCGGTGCGCCTGACCTTTGACAATAATTACTTTAACGCACTGTATCAGGGCATTCCGGTCGGCGGCTACACAAAAATGGCAGAGCGCATGCTGGACGGCACGGAAGTCAGGCTTAATGCGAATTATTTCGATGACCGTGAAGGCTGGAACAGCTGCGCGGACAAGGTAATCTTTACCGGTCCGATCGATGCATTTTACAATTATCAGCTCGGAACCCTCGAATACCGCAGTGTCCGTTTTGAGACAGAGGTTCTTGACATGCCGAACTTCCAGGGCAATGCCGCTGTCAATTATACGGATCGTGAGACACCGTGGACCCGCATTATTGAGCATAAGTGGTTCCAGTTTGGAAAGGATGATGAAGGCAGGGAACTTCCGAAAACCGTTATCAGCCGGGAATTTTCTTCCGAGTGGAAAAAGGGCGATGAACCATATTACCCGGTCAACGATGAGAGGAACAGTGCGTTGTACGCAAAATACAAAGAACTTGCCGGTCGGGAAGAAAAGGTAATGTTCGGCGGAAGGCTCGGCGAGTACAAATATTATGACATGGACAAGGTTATTGAACGGGCTCTCGAATTTGCCGGGGAAGAATTAAGCGGAAGGTAGAGACAGAAAACCGTACGGGACGGAAGGCAAAGACAGACAATTCGCAGGGGACTTCGCACCGGACGTCAGAGGATAAGAAACGGAGTATTTTCAGGATAAGAAACAGGTAATTTTATCAGGCTGAAACAGACAGGACTGTCGGATGAAAAACATTCGGCAGTCTTATTTTTATATACTTTAAGTTGCAAATTACGCACAAAGTGGTATAATCATAGACTGTAGAAAGAACACATAATATATTGAGAAGCACGCAACTATATATTTTATGAAATTCATAAATAGTAAGAAGCATATAAATATGTCTGTTCATCGTGAAAAAGTCCGAATGCTGTTTTTGCTTGCAAAAAATGATATTCATGCCAAATATTCAGGCTCCGTATTTGGTATTGTGTGGGCCTTTGCCCTGCCGCTGGTGACGATTCTGGTCTTCTGGGTTGTCTTTCAGGCTGGCTTCCGCAATCCGCCGGTCAGAAAAGTGCCCTATATTCTGTGGTTTTCGGCAGCGTACATTCCATGGACATTCTTCACAGACGTGACAACGGCAGGAGGCAGCTGCCTTGCTGAGTACAGTTTTCTGGTTCGGAAAATAAGATTTCAGGTGCAGCTTCTGCCGGTGGTTAAGCTCCTGTCCGCGCTCTTTGTCCATGCCTTTTTTGTCTTATTTTTGATCGTCATGTACTTCCTGTACGATTTTCCTCCGTCGGTTTATCATCTTCAGATTATTTACTATGCGTTTGCTGCCTCCTTTCTGGGACTCGGCCTTACCTGGCTGCTTTCCGCCCTCACGGTATTTTTTAAGGATATGGCTTCTTTGTATGGCATTCTGCTTCAGATCGGCTTCTGGGCATCACCGATTCTCTGGAATGAAAATAATCTGAAAAGCAGGCTGGTCAGTCAGGCGCTTTCTTTTAATCCGATGCGCTATGTTGTGAACGGGTACCGGGACAGTCTGCTGTTTCAATGCTGGTTCTGGGAAAAACCACGGCAGACGGCTCAATTCTGGTGTATGGCCCTGATGATCTGGAGTATGGGCAGAGTTGTGTTCCGGAAGCTGAGCCCTTTTTTTGCGGATGAGGTGTAGCCATGCAGACAGCCGTTGAAGTGAAGAACCTGACGAAAGTATATCATTTGTTTGAGCGTAAATCAGATAAGGTACGGGAAGTTCTTTCCCTGACAGGACGCAGGTACCACAAGGATTTCGAGGCGCTGCGGGGAATAAGCTTTAAAGCTCAAAAAGGAGAGTGCGTGGGTATTATCGGACTGAACGGAGCCGGAAAATCCACGCTTCTTAAGATACTGACCGGAGTTATCTCGCCGAGTGCCGGGACGGTGAAGATCAGCGGAAAAATGGCGGCACTTCTGGAACTGGGAGCCGGTTTTAATCCGGAATATACAGGACTGGAGAATATTTATCTGAACACCCTTCTGATGGGATATTCCAGGGAGGAGACGGACAGAAAACTGAATGAAATTATGGAGTTTGCCGATATCGGAGATTTTATCCATCAGCCGGTAAAAACGTATTCTTCCGGCATGTTTGTCCGGCTGGCTTTCGCTATCGCGGTTTCAGCCTCGCCGGATGTCCTGATCATTGATGAAGCGCTGAGTGTCGGAGATGTTTTCTTCCAGCAGAAATGCTACAGGAAAATCCGCAAGATTTCGGAAAATGCAGCGGTTCTGATCGTTTCTCATGATTTGAACGCCATCACAAAATTTTGCAGACGGGTGCTGGTTCTGGACGAAGGGCGGCTGGTCTTCGACGGAGAGGCGCGAAGCGCCGTCACGGAATATTATAAAATCCGCCAGGGAAAGATAAAGCATGCGTACGTTCGGGAAAGCGATGCGAAAATTCCGGACGCCGGGACACGGGAGCCGCCGTTTCGCACACCGCAGGAGACGCTGTATTCCGGAAAAATGGATGCAGTGATTCGGGAGTTTTATTATCAGGTTGACGATATCCCGTTTGCCCGGTACTGCGAATCCGGGAGAACGGTATACGTGAAAATGCGGATCGTAAGTTCCAGAGCAATGGACAGTGTCATATTCGGATATCAGGTCCGGGATAAATTCGGGAATGAAGTATTTGGAGAGACGTCCATGACTTCCGGCCATCCGGATATTTCTCTGGACAGGGGAACGAGTATGGCAGCATTCAGCTTCCTATGGCCGGAAATCCGGGAAGGGGACTATTTCATAACCCTGGGCATCGGGGAAGGGTACGAGGTGCTTGACCAGGTGGAGCAGTGCTGGATCAACCAGGGAATTCATCTTGTCAGCACAACACACGGAAAGCTGATTTACGGAATATTTAACAATACTATGGAAAACTTCCGGCTGGAAATGCAGAACCCGTCCGGATCATCAGGGAAGGGATAAAAAGGGTTGAGAAGAAACATGAAGGAAACGGAATTGCCTTTGATTTCTGTCATCGTTCCTGTTTACGGAACAGAAAAGTATTTTGACCGGTGCATACAGAGTCTTCTGGACCAAAGCTTTCGGAATCTGGAGATTATTGTGGTTAATGACGGATCCCCGGGGAATATCCGGGACCTTGCTGAAAATTACAGAGGGGATCCGAGGGTCCGGCTGGTGAATCTTAAGAAAAACCGCGGACTTCTGTACGCACGGCTTTCCGGTGTCCGTGCGGCAGCCGGGCAGTTTCTGGCCTTCGTGGACAGTGATGATTATATCTCTCAGGATTACTACCGTGTGATGCTTCAAAAAGCACTGGAAACGGATGCGGATATAGTGATCGGAAAGACCGTGTGGGAGGAAGACGGACAGCAGTTTGTTTACAGTTATCACGACAGCACCTTTTCATTCGGCGCTTTGCAGGGGGATGAAATCAGGCAGGCTTTTTTCGGACAGGAATTTCAGTGTTATTCCTGGCATACGATCTGGAACAAGCTGTACCACAGGGAACTGTGGGAACACTGCCGGGCGGAATTTGAAACCGTTACGGAGCACATTGTGATGACGGAGGATATTTATCTTTCTTCTGTTCTTTTTTATAAGGCCCGAAAGGTTGTCCCGGTCCATACGGAGGCCTATTTTTACTGCAGAAATAAAAATGCGGCTACGGATTCACTAAGGATTACCGTGGGAAAATTTGAGAAAGACATTTGTGATATGCAGTTTGCTTTCAGCAGGACCGAATATTTTCTCAAAAAGGAAGGGGCCGGACAATCCGACATGGACGGGCTGCACCGCGGGAAAATGCATTACGCCCGCATGTGGGAAAATCTGGCCCGGTCGGCTTTTACAGGTGAAACGCGCCGGCAGATGGAGCTGCTTGTCCGCCGCTTTTGTCCGGAAAGTACCGATGGAGAGGCGGACAGCCGTGATGACGGCTGCGCAGATGAAACGGCAGGCAGCCGGGAGGATTATTATTTTGAGAGCGCCCGCACCCCCTGGAAGGGCGGGCTTGAATATATCAAGCAGAAGATCCGGAAGTTCCGTGGGCGGTATATAAGCTTTGACATCTTCGATACGCTGATCTGCCGCCCTTTTTATGAACCATCGGATTTATTCCGCCTGCTGAACAGGGAATTTTCGTCCCTGACAGGGAACGATATCTGCTTTGATGCTTTACGAATCAGCGGAGAGAAGCAGGCCAGGGAATACTATCACACGAAAGAGGGATTCGAGGATGTCACGCTGAGGGAAATTTACGGATTCATCTGCGGGCATTACGGAATTGACCCGGCGGCCGCGGATCATATGAGGCGGCTGGAGGAGGAACTGGAAATAAAGTTCTGCCGCCCGCGCTTTTCGGGAAGGGAACTTCTGGATTATGCAAAGAGCACGGGAAGAGAAGTTATTTTAATATCCGATATGTATCTGGAGGAGGAGACGGTGGAGAAGATGCTGAGGAAAAACGGCATCGAAGGATTCCAAAAGCTGTATCTTTCCTCCCGGTACAGGAAGGTAAAGGGTACCGGCGGACTGTTTCGTGCGGCCATGAGGGATCTTAAAGTAACCGGGAGGAAGGTTCTGCACATAGGAGATGACTGGTACAGTGACATGGAGGGCAGCCGGGCGGCCGGAATAGAGGCTGTCTTTTTTCCGAAAGCACGGGAAGTGTTTGAAAATAAAATTCAGGGTTGTCCGACGAACCGCTGTTCGCGTATGGCCGCCGCGGTGTGCCGCAGTAAAAGCGCGGATGCGCTGATGGAGAATCTGGGATACCGGTGCATGCTGGCCCTGGCGGCAAACCGGTATTTCGATAATCCGTACCGGACCTTCTGCCCGGATTCGGATTTTAATCTGGATCCGTATCTGATCGGATATTATGTGCTCGGAATGCATATGCTTGGCCTGTCCAAATGGCTTTCCGACATCATGGAGGATGGAAAGTACCAGCATCTTATTTTCCTCTCCCGAGACGGATATCTTCCAATGAAAGCATTTCAGGAATATCAGAGATACTCCAGGTGCAATGAAGAGGCGGATGTGCGGTATATGCGTTCCTCACGCAGGGCGCTGATGCCGTTGATGGTAAAGGACCGGCTGAATTTTTATCAGCTGCCGGTATCCGCCGGCGCTCACACGCCCATGACGCTGCTTTCTGTTTTATCTTTTGCGGTGGATCCGGAGAAAACGGAGAAAAGGGAAATCCGGGAATGGCTGAAAGAAGAGAATATTCAGCCGGATCAGGCGTTTCGGTCCCGCGGGGAGATGGATCATTTTACGGATTTCTTTCTGAGGAAACTGTACGATCCGCAGCGGCACCGCCGGGCGGCAAAACTGGTCCGGAAATACTATTCTGAAATTCCGGAGAACAGTCTGACGTTTGACATGGGCTACAGCGGAAGAATACAGGGAGCCATCTGCGAAGCCTGCGGCCGCCGGACAGATGCGGCATTTCTTCATGAGGACGGAAGCCATTCCATTCAGGAAAAAGGATATTACCATTTTAGTATCCGGAATTTTTACAGGAGCCGGCCGGCTGTAACCGGCCCGGTGCGGGAACATGTTTTTTCCGACCTGTCCGGAAGCTGTACCGGATTTTTCCTTGAAAACGGTAAAGTTCGCCCTGTGCTGGAACGGCCGTGCCCGGACTATGCTGCCCGGTTTGTGATTGAACAGATGCACGGCGGAGCTCTGGATATGGTCCGCGATTTTTGCAGTATATTCTGTGAATATAAGGATAGCCTGGAGTTTTCTCCGGAGGAAGTATCGCTGCCGTGGGAAGGGTTCCTTCGATATCCTTCGGAACGGGATCTTCAGCTGTTCTCCGCATCCTTCTTTGAAGACCGGGTGTTCGGAGCCCGGGAGAAAATCAATATAAAGGAATTTGCCGAAAAACAGCTTAAAATGCTGGGCTGGCCGGAGAATACCGGAGATAAGTGCATGGCGGAAGGAGAAAAATGGCTGCCCGCGGATGTCCGCGCAATCCCGGAGCGTTTTTTATGCAGTTCACGATGGAAAAGGGGAGTGATCTGGCTGCTGCTGGACCGTCCGGTTTTCATGGAAAAATTAAAGGCAGCTCTGGCCAAAGCCGGACGGGGATATGAGAAAAATGACAGAGAATAAGAAAAATGATGGTGAATGAGAAAAATGACAGAATTTGAGAGCGGCAGTTATAGAATATCCCTTCCGCCGCATCTGCCGGGGGATTCCCTGAAGGACGGAAGGTATATCATCAGCAGACTTCTGTGTTCCTGCGGATCCGGGAACACCTATCTGGCCATGGATATCCGGATGGACAGAAAAGTGGTACTGAAAGAATTGTTCGTAAGTGCCGCCGCCCGGGTGCCCGGAAGCCTGGAAGATCAAAAATATTTTGAAATAAACCGGAAACGGTTTTTTCAGGAGGAGCGGATCCTTTCTTCTCTGCCGGAAGAGGAACCCCAGGGGATTGTCCGGGTCCTGGATCATTTTACCGAACAGAAAACTCCGCTGATGGCAATCGAATTCGCCGACGGACCGTCGCTGGCGGAAATCGTCGGAGAAAGCAGACTGACCTACAGGGAAATCATCAGCCTGTTTGCTCCGATCTGCCGGTCACTGTTCCGGGTCCATGGTCAGGGTGCCGTTCATCTGGGAATCTGTCCGGAGAATATCCGGATTTTGGATGGAAAACATGCAAAGCTGCTTGATTTTGGCGGAGCGAAGATTATCGGCGGCAGAGGTCAGAATGAGCGGACAGATGGCTACTCACCCTGGGAGCAGTATGAGGCGGATGAGGAGACAGGACCGTGGTCGGATGTCTACTCGGCTGCGGCTGTGATCTGCTATTGTCTTACTGGAAAAACTCCGGAGGATGCGTGGACCAGAAAGCTGAAACCGGACCTTCGAAATATACCGCTTCCGGATGCCGGCATGCCGCGGCGTGCGCAGCGGGCTGTCCGGAAGGCGCTGGAGCCGGATCCGAGAATGCGCTATCAGAGTATGGAACAATTCTGGGCTGATTTCAGTCCGGAGCCTTCGTCCGTCAGCAGAAAAAGGATTGCGGTCCGACTGGCCGCGGGTCTGATGGCGGCTCTGGCTGCAGGATTGGGTATAAGAACGTATTCGCACCGGCCGGCCTGTGAAAATTCCGCCGGACCATCAGTTTCCGGATCTGCTTCTGAGAAAACGACCGGTCCGTCTGTTTACGGATCCGAAACTGCCTCACGGGAATTTCCGGTGCCGGAGGGGACCTATCTTTTTGAAAATGCACAGGACCGCAGCCGGATCCTGGGCGTGGACAGCGGCTTTGGAGATGACGGAGCGCGCCTGGTGCTCACGGAATATAAAGAGACGAATCAGAACCGTTTTTTTGTTATCCGGGGGGAGGATGACAGCGGCTTTTACAGCCTTCGCGCGGCGCATACGGACAGCATCATCGAAAAGGCCCCGGCGCCGGGGAATGAAACCGGGATACTGGGACAGTTTTCAGCCGCGTCCGGAAGCGGTGCGGAGTGGAAATTCATATACTGCGGCGAGGATGAGAAAACCGGAATGGCCAGGGTGATCATTCAAAATCAGAACGGACTTGTTATGACGCCGCAGGAGCAAAAGACCGGCAGCGGCTTCACAGTGGTGGACCTTTCCGCCCTTCAGGAGGGAGACGATTCCCAGAAATGGTACCTTAACTGGAGTGAGAAGGATCTTTCGGAAAAAGATGTAAGGGTGTATCATGCCGGTGATATGACGGAGGATCTGAAAGGAAACTATACATTCACGGCATTATTTCCGGTGACAGGAAATAATCAGGCATCGTACTATATGTGTATGGATTCGGATAAAAGCCGTCATGCGCAGCCAACGGCTGTCACATACGCCTCCGAATGGGTGACAGACAGGGATACCGCCTTTGTATTTCGGATCGTCCCCGCCGGCTATGAGTCCAGGTATCGGATTTATCCGCTGAAGGACGGCGTCAGCGGGGAAAAATGTCTTGAATATATACCCGGCGCGCCGGAGGAAGGGCTGGTGGAGAAGAAAACCGGCAGCAGCGCCCGCCAGCTGTTTCGCATTATTTACGGCGGATGGAATACCTTTTTGCTTCAGACCAGCGATGAAACGGTAGCTGCCATAAATCCGTCGGATACGGGATCGGCGGAGGGAAGGGCGGTACAGACCGGACGCTATGACACCTTCAAAAACCCGGAACAAACTTCCTGGATTATCGCGCCGCCGCCCGGGAAAGACGGATGACCGGCGGATATTGTATAATCAGCCCGGATATGCTATTTTACATTAGAAGTCCGGCCGCATGAATAGACCGGTGAAGATACCAGCTCCTGCCTGATATGGATGCATGCGGAGCCGTTCTTATATTTATCATGCGGATCAGGATCAGGGAAAGGCTGTTGTGCGCCTTTTCCTGATAAATTTATTTATGTAAAAAGCGGGAGGGCCGCCATGGCTTTATTATCTGTAGTACTGCCTTCTTATAATGAGGAGGCGATGATTCCGGTGACCGCACAGACGCTCAGGCAGGTGCTTTCCGGGGCCGGGATTCAATATGAACTTGTTTTTGTTGACGATGGTTCCAGGGATAAAACCTGGAAGGAAATTAAGACGGCGCATGAGGAGGATCCGCAGGTTCACGGAGTTCGTTTTTCCAGAAATTTTGGAAAGGAGTCTGCTATTTTTGCCGGACTTGCCAATGCGGCGGGGGACTGCGTAGCGGTGATGGACTGTGACCTGCAGCATCCGCCGGAAACACTGGTGGAGATGTATCATCAGTGGGAAAAGGGCTTTGAGGTTGTGGAAGGCGTAAAAAGAAGCCGCGGCAGGGAAAGCGGCGCTCATCGAAAGAGCGCCGGTATGTTTTACAGCATTATGTCGAAGGCTGTGAATGCCGACATGTCCAGAGCCTCCGACTTCAAGCTGCTGGACCGGAAGGCGGTGGACGTTATTCTGGAAATGCCGGAGAAACAGGCATTTTTCCGTGCCCAGTCTGCCTGGATCGGCTTTCAATCGGCGCAGGTTGAATTTGATGTACAGGAAAGAAAGGCCGGCCATTCCAAGTGGAATACAAGGTCACTTACAAAGTATGCCTTCTCCAATATTGCCGATTATTCGGATATGCCGCTGCAGATGATTACCGGAGTCGGCCTCACTTTGTTTGTTATTACGCTGATTATGGCTGCCGTGCTGATCGTGCGGCTGATCATCGGATGCCCGGCGACAGCCGTGATGGGCTCGGTTCTTATTGAAATGTTCATCGGGGCCGTGCTGATGATTGCGCTGGGGATCATCGGCTACTACCTTGCCCGCATTTACCGGGAGGTGCAGGCAAGACCGAGGTACATTATTGCAACGAAAATCTGACCCAGCCGGGAGCGCTTGAGTATTGCCGGGTTTAGAAAGGATAATGCATGTTTGAATGGATTAAGAAGATGTTTTTCAAATGCTACAATAACCGCGTGCTCCGCTATATTTTTTACGGAGGGCTTGCCACACTGGTAAATCTTGGAGTTTATAATCTCCTTCGTTCGGCGATGCCGGGCATGCCGTACATGGCAGCCAGTGTCCTGTCCATTGCTGCGGCTATTGTATTTGCCTACTTTACAAATTCACGCTTCGTATTCTGCTCTAACTCACGCGGACTGAAGCAGCGTTTTCCTGAGTTTGTAAAATTCGTTACCGCCCGGCTTTCCACACTTGTCATTGAGGTCGGCGGGCAGGCGCTGCTGGTTGAGCAGGCACATATGAACGACCGCTGGGCTAAATTTCTGATCCAGTTTATTGTGCTGGCGCTGAACTATGTTTTCAGCAAATTTCTAATTTTTACAAGGAAGAACACTTCAGGAAAAGCGGCAGACACGGAAAACCAGAATACTTCCCGGTGAATACAGCCGTATAGAATAGGGGCTGTCGCTGATAGACGGCCGTTTACTGCATCGGTAAGACCGGCGGATAATGCCGGCGTGCGGATGTACGGCATGCTTATGAAAAGAGAGGAGACCTTCAGTCAATATGGATGGCAGGATGAATAAAAATCCGGAGGTGCTTGTATCTGTGGTCATGCCGGTTTACAATGCCGAAAAATATCTTCGTCCATGTCTTGATTCCGTGGTTCATCAGACCCTGGATAATCTTGAAATTATCTGTGTGGATGACGGCTCAACGGACAGCTCACTGAAGATCCTGGAAGAATATGCAGCAAAAGATCCGCGTATAACGATTCTGCAGCAGAAAAATCAGTACGCCGGTGTGGCGCGCAACAACGGAATGGCGCATGCGCACGGAAAATACATCATCTTCTGGGATGCGGATGATTATTTTGACACCTGTGCGCTGGAAAAGCTGACAGCGCAGGCGGAAAAGCATCAGGCGCAGATTACCATTTGCGGAGCTGACAGCTTCGACGATGAAAATAAAATACTGCTTCCGACGGAACGATATATGGATCAGAAAAGAGTGCCGGAGGAGCAGCCGTTTAATAAAAAGCAGATTGGAAGATATCTGTATAATTTCAGTCAGAATGTTCCGTGGAACAAACTGTTTTTACGCTCTTTTGCGGAGGAACAGCATTTCCGGTTTCAGAATCTGCAGCAGGCAAATGATGTTTATTTTGTTATGCTGGCCTTGTTCCGGGCGGAGAGAATTGCGGTTGTGAAAGAGCATCTTATAACATACCGGGTTTTCAATATGGACAGCCTGACAGGAAAGTCATGGGAGACCGGATTTTGCACGGCCCGGGCTTTTGAGAGCGTTTTTGATGAACTTTCCCGGGAACCGGAATTTACGGATGATATACGGCAGAGCTTTGCCAATAAATCGGTCGGTCCTCTGATCAATGCGTGGCGCGCGCAAAATGATGGAGAATCTGCAGAAAAACTGTACGGCTATTATAAGGAAATATTGTTTCCGAAGTTTGGACTGTACGGCCGCGAACGCAGTTATTTTAACAACGATGTTGACTACTGCAGAATTAAAAAAATAGAAGAATCAGACAACAGCGGTTTTATGCTCTATGAGATGCGTTCCTTCCGGAAACAGCTGACACAGACGCAGGGAAAGCTTGCGCTATGCAGAGAGGAATTGCATAAAAATCAGTGTGAACTGAAGCGTATAAAGAGTAATAATTTTTACAAGGTGTACCATTGGCTGCATAAGATACGCTTAAAACCATACCGCAGGGAGAAAGATTAATTGTATCTTAAAACGTTTTATCTGAAAGATAGTTGATTTGCGGGATGCAGCCAGGTGTGTTATGATTAATCCAATTGTAATAATTCTGTAACAATGAGGATGGAATTATGAGTAAAGTATATGGAGTTATCCTCGCGGGCGGCATAGGCACCCGCATGGGGAATGTAGAAAAGCCGAAGCAGTTTCTTGATCTTGGGGGAAAGCCGGTTATTATCCACACGATTGAAAAGTTTGTCATTCATCCGGGTTTTGATGCCGTTCTTGTGCTGGTTCCGCAGGCGTGGGTCAGCTACACGAGGGACATTGTTCGCAGGCAGATTCCGCTGAAGGATAAAATTACCGTCCTGCCGGGTGGAAATACGCGCAACGAGACCATCATGAACTCGATCCGTTATATTGAGGAGCAGGGAGATCTCGATGATCATACGATCATTGTCACCCATGATTCGGTTCGTCCGTTTGTGACACATCGGATTCTGGATGAAAATATTAAATATGCGGGCATGTACGGAGCCTGTGATACTGTTGTTCCGGCAACGGATACCATTGTGCGCAGTGATGATCATGATCAGATCACGGAAATCCCGGATCGTAAAATCATGTATCAGGGGCAGACTCCGCAGTCCTTCCGGGCGAAAAGGCTGAAGGAACTTTATGACGGACTGACGGAATCGGAGAAGAATATCCTGACGGATGCCTGCAAGATCATGGTGCTCAAGGGAGAGCATGTTCATCTGGTCCGCGGCGAAGTCTATAATATTAAAATTACGTATCCTTATGATCTGACCGTAGCCCAGGCACTGCTTGGAATGAAAACGGAGGAAATGCAGAAATGCTAAATGCGGTGTTTCAGCTGGTAACCCCCCGGCAGTTTGAGGTAACTTTCCATCAGCTTGAACTGGATGAAGAGCATGTCCTGATCCGGCCGACATTTCTTTCGATCTGTCAGGCAGACCAGCGGTATTACCAGGGAAAACGCTCGGAGGAAGTGCTGAAAAAGAAACTGCCGATGGCGCTGATCCATGAGGGAATCGGAAAGGTAATCTATGATCCGACCGGAAATTACAAGGTCGGGGAGAAGGTTATCATGATTCCCAACGAACCGTTCAAAAAAGATGAGGTGGTCGCTGAAAATTATTTGCGCAGCAGTAAGTTCCGCGGCAGTACGATGGACGGATTTATGCAGGAATATGTGCAGACACGGCCGGACCGGCTGGTGCGCATTCCGGCGGAACTGAACAATGATCATACGGCCGCTTTTACGGAGATGGTTTCGGTGTGCTATCACGCCATCAGCCGTTTTGACCGGACCGCGCACCGGCGCCGCGAAACGATCGGAGTGTGGGGAGACGGAAACATGGGTTATTTTACGTCTCTGCTGCTGAAAACCCGTTTTCCGGACAGCCGGGTGATCATTTTCGGACGTACCGGAGAAAAGATGGCGGATTTTTCCTTCCTGGATGATGCGGTATTTACCAATGCGGTCCCGGAGGATTTGTATGTGGATCATGCTTTTGAATGTGTCGGCGGCAGCGGTGCGGGGCCGGTGATTAATCAGATCATTGATCATATCAATCCGGAGGGAACCATCTCTATTCTTGGGGTTTCCGAGGAACCGGTGCCGGTCAATACACGGATGGTTCTTGAGGAAGGGCTGAGAATTATCGGGACGAGCCGCAGCGGGCGCGCTGATTTTGAAGGGCTGATGGAACTGTATCATGAAAAGCCGGAAACGGTCGGATATCTTGAGAAAATGATCAGCGCAGTTGTAAAGATCAACGGAGTTTCCGACATGAATAATGCCTTTGATATGGATATTCATAAATTTACCGGAAAAACGATTATGGAATGGAATTAAAGCGGAAAGGTAACGGAGCGGGGAGAAATGGGATCAGGACAGGGCACAAGCGCCGGGGGCAGGACGGCAAAGTGGGATAATATTCGTGGAATCCTGATGCTTCTGGTTGTGCTGGCCCATATTTACAATCATTATACAAAGTTTTCTCCTGCCGCGAGAAGCCTGTTTCTTTTCGTATATACATTTCATATGCCGCTGTTTCTGTTTCTGTCCGGAATGTTCGGACGGAAGGCAGTTCACCGACGGGACTGGGGTAAAATTTTTTCTTTCTTTATCCTGTACTGGGTTATCAAACTGATCACGAGCGGTACTAATTTTGTGCTGTTTCGCCGCTGGAATTTCCGGCCCCTTGGAGATAATGGCACCTGCTGGTATGCGTGGGCGGTTTTCGTTTTTATGCTCCTTTGCATTGTGCTGCAGCTTTTGACGGATAAATTTTCACCGGAGAAGAGACCTGCGGCGAAGGCTGCCGTGCTTCTGCTTTCCTGCGCCCTGGCCTGTGTGAGCGGCAGGTACGCGCAGATCGGAGATTTTCTGTACGCGGCGCGCGTTATCAATTTCTTCCCGTTCTTTTATCTTGGATACTGTACGGACCGGGAAAAACTGCTGAAGGCGTCGGACAAGGGCCGGGTGAGAATAATATCCGCTGTGCTGCTTGCATTTTTTGCGTGGGTCTGTTATGCCTTCGGCGACAGGCTGTATGTGTTCCGGCCGCTTCTGGCGGGGCGCTATCCCTATGCCGCACTGGGAGAGGAACGGGCCGGATATGGCTGGATGTTCCGGCTCGGCGTATATGCTCTGACGGTGGTGATTTCCTTTGCACTGATCTGTGTGGTACCGAAAAGGTCTTTTGCATTTCTGACGCAGCGTGTGGGACAGAGGACACTTTCCGTGTACACGTTTCACTATGCACTGATTTCGCTGATCATTGAAAAAACACGGATTTCACAGTACCTGAAAGTAATATGGCCGGAGCACTGGATGCTTCTTCTGATACCGGTCACGCTTCTGATTGTGTGGATGAGTTCCTTCCAGTTTCTGAACACATTTTTGCAATGGATAATGTTCCCTGGCCGCTGGTTCAGCGGAAAAAAACGGCAGAAATCATCTGTCTGAATAATTTTTAAGAGGTAAGAATTGAATGTCCGATTTCAGGTCCCGGAGGATTGCAAAGTGGGATAATGTCAAGGCTTTGCTTATATTCCTCGTTGTCATGGGACATGTTTTTGATTATTATACAAAGGAAGAACCGGCCGCCAGAAGCGTGTTTGTCTTTATCTACATGTTTCACATGCCGCTTTTCCTTTTTGTCTCCGGGCTGTTTAACAAGAATACGGTTAAGAAAAGGCACTGGGGACATATAGTAAGCTATCTGCTGCTTTATATTCTGATTAAATTCATTGTTCTGGTTACAGAACTTGTTCTCTTTCAAGACCAGGCCTTCTCATTTATGTCTACGCACTGGGTTCCATGGTACGCCTATGTCATGTTTGTTTATCTGTGCCTTATGGTCCTGCTGGAAAAACTTCAGATTCCTTCCGGGTATGTGATGTTTTTTTCTATTCTGGTTGCGTGCATGGCCGGCTACGACAAGAGAATCGGTGTGTTTCTGTCCATTTCCAAGACGCTTGTTTTTTTTCCGTTCTTCTACGCAGGGTACTGCCTGAATCCGGAAAAGCTGGCTAAAAAGACAGAAAATCCGGTGTTGAAAGTTCTGTCCGGAGTCATGCTTATTCTTTTTGGTCTGCTGTGCGCACGGCAGGGAGAATTCCTCTATCAGTTCCGATCCATTCTTACAAGCCGCTATCCATACAAAGCCCTTGGCGACTGGTCCATTTACGGCGGACTGATCAGGCTTATTTATTATGCGGCTGCCTTTGGCACGGGACTTTTTGTTATTTCAATAGTTCCGTACCGGCCGCTGGGATCTTTTTCAAAACTGGGGCAGAATACACTCCAGGTATATTCCCTGCACTCCGTACCGCTCTTTTTTCTGATGGGCTATCTGCGGCTGGGAGATATCCTGGCGTCGATTATGCCGGTACTGTACATGTTTGTATTCCCGTTGATTGCCCTGTTTATTGTGCTTCTTACCTGCTGGGATTTCTGGGGCAGCCTGATCCGTCTGTTTATATATCCGGCTGAATACTGGAAAACGAAACAAAAACCTGCGGCTATGCCAACAATGCAGAGAGAAAACAGGGAGGAAATAAACAACATTACGAACCCGAAAAGGAAATGAGGATATGAATGTAAGAGCTCTATGGAAGAAAACAAAAATTATCCGCCCTTTTTACTGGTGGTGTTATAAGCAGAAGCTCCCGTCCTGGATACGGAAAAAACACAGGTCACATCGGCGGGACCGGCTGCTGTTTGAAACACTGCCGGAGGCGTACCGGCGTCATCGGTCGGAGCCGGCAGATAAGAGTAAGATCATTTTTTGTGTGGCGAGAAGTAAAAAGGATGTACTTCCGGCCAGCATGGCACTGCTGGAAAGAGAACTTCGGGAGCATTACGATTTCAACATTCATATTCACTATCTTCATAACACCACGGCTGATTATAAACAATATGTGAAAGCAGCACGGGCGTTCGTCGAGGACATGGCGACGGCGGCGTACGTGTTTACGGATGAGGCAAATGAGGTGGTCAGCTGTGTTGACAAGCGGCCGGAAACGTACGTGGCCAATGTATGGCACGCCTGCGGCGCTTTTAAGAAGTTCGGAATGAGCACGGCAGAAAAGGTATTCGGAAACGACCGGAATACGCTGGAAAGACACCCCAATTATGCGAATCTGAACCTGGTTTCCGTATCTTCACCGGAAGTTCGCTGGGCTTACGTTGAGGCGATGAATCTGAAGAAGACCCCGGAGATTGTGAAAGCGACGGGTATCAGCCGGACCGATGTCTTTTTTGACGAAGCGTACCGGAGGTCGTCTGCCGAAAGGGTTTATCAGGCATTCCCGGCGGCTCGCGGAAAAAAGATTATTTTGTACGCTCCCACCTTCCGGGGGCATGTAAAGACGGCGGCGGCTCCGGACAGGCTGGACTTTCAGAAATTTTACAATGCGCTGAACAAAGAGTATGTTTTGATTGTCAAGCATCATCCGTTTGTCCGGGAGCTGCCGCCGATACCGGAAGATCTGAAGAATACTTTTGCCTTTGACGCGAGCGGAAAGCTGGACATCAATGATCTGCTGTGTGTCAGCGATATCTGTATTTCCGACTATTCTTCCGTGATCTTTGAATATTCGCTGTTTGTCCGTCCGATGGTCTTTTTTGCCTATGATCTGGATGAGTATGATGACTGGCGGGGATTTTATTATCCGTACCGCGACATGACACCCGGACCGGTGCTGAAGACCAATGAGGAGATTACGGATTATATACAGCATCTGGAGGAACGTTTTGACCGGCAGCAGGTGAAAAATTTCCGTGATAAATTCATGAGTGCATGTGACGGCCGCGCGACACAGCGTATTCTGGATGAAGTTTTTTCGCGTCCGGTGCTGGACAGTCACAGGAAAGGGAAGCCATGAACGGAAAGTTTTCTCTGAAGCAGGCAGCGAAGATGGCGGCGCAGAACGTGGTTTTACCACAGCTGTACAGACGGTATCGAAAGCTGGCTGTCCGTAAAAACGAGATTATTTTTGCGGATGCACATCACGACAGCCGGCCGGAGAGTATGGAGCTTTTGTACCGGAGGCTGACGGCGGACCCGCGGTTTGAAGTAAAGGAAATGTATCTGAATTTTGCACGGGCGGGTGCAGCGGCTCAGTTTCGGTACTGCGCCGATTTTATGAAGGAATATGCACAGGCCGGCTTCGTGATTTTGTGCGATAATTTTCTTCCTGCCGCCTCGTGCAGGAAAAAACCGCTTACGAGGGTGATCCAGCTGTGGCATGCGTGCGGAGCACTTAAAAAGTTCGGCTACGATTCACAGGACGATATTCCCAGAGGATATCGCGGCAATGTATTCAGAAACATCGATCTGATGACAGTTTCTTCCGAAGCGTGCCGGGAGCCGTTTGCCCGCGCTACGCGACTTCCGCTGACTGCGGTCCGGGCGCCGGGAGTAAGCCGGACCGACTGCTTCTTTGATACAGCCTGGAGGGAACAGTGTCTGCAAAAATTCAAAGAGGTGTATCCGCAGGCGTACCGGGATGGGCAGAAGGTGAAAAAGGTGGTTGTATGGGCTCCGACCTTCCGCGGAAATGCGGGGAACCCGACCGCAGCTGCGTTGGATCTTGAGAAACTTAAGCAGGATCTGGGAGACGGGTATCTGGTGATTGCCAGCCTGCATCCGCATATGGCCGGACGGTTTCACATTGAGAGCAGCCCGCTGGCTACCGATGAACTCTTTCCGGCAGCGGATATCATGATTGCCGATTATTCCTCCGTTATTTTTGAATATCTGCTGTTTGACAGACCTTTGATTCTGTACACCCCGGATTTTGAAGAATATGCGGCACGGCGCGGTTTTTACATGGATTACAGCGAGATTCCCGGGCGCCAGGTCCGGCGTGGGGAGGATCTTGCAGATGCCATACGTACGGCGCAGAACGATGAGAAGAAGCGCCGGCAGTTTCTTGAAAAGTATATGAGTCGGTGCGATGGACATGCCACCGAAAGAATTTACCGCAGGATTGTGAATTACTATGAGTCTTAAATCAGTATTGCGGCATTACGCCGGCAACGTGTGGCGGGAGATGACACTGCACCATCAGTATCCGAACGCTTATCGCCGGTTTGCCGCTCAGACGGATGTAAAAAGGAATAAGATTGTCTTTCTGGAAGTACGGGAGGATCATGTGACGGATAGCTTTGCGCTGCTGTATGAGCAGCTGAGAAAGAGCGGAAAATGGGACGTTCACACCGTATTCATCCAGGAGGGCATGAAGGGCCGCCGGCAGGTAAGGGACAATTGTCTGAAGGCGATTCCGGTACTGGCGGATGCCCGTTATATTTTTATTGATGATTCCTGCTATTTTTTCAGCTCCCTTCCGCTTCGGCCCGGGACGGAGGCCATTCAGGTATGGCATGCGTGCGGAGCCTTTAAGAAGTTCGGATACAGCGTGGCAGATAAGAAATTCGGGTCGAACGCCCGGGAACTGGAGCGTTTCCCGGTACACAAAAATTTCACCTATGTGACCGTTTCCAGCCCGGAGGTTGTCTGGGCGTATGCCCAGGCGTTTCACATGGAAAAGCGAAAGAAGGATATTCTGCCGACCGGTATCAGCCGTACCGATGTGTTTTACAGTCCGGTGCGAATTCGGGCAGCGCATGAGCTTGTCTCTACCATTTCCGGAATTTCAAGGGGGAAGAAAATTATTCTGTATGCACCGACCTTCCGCGGAAAGGTAGCTTCGGCAGCGGCGCCGGACCAGCTGGACATCCGGGCGATGAAAAAGGCACTTGGCCCGGAGTATTTTCTTCTGATCAAGCAGCATCCGTTTGTAAAACACCGTCCTCCGGTGCCTTCGGACTGCACTGATTTTGCCATGGATGTGACCGATCAGATGCGAATCGACGATCTGCTGATGGTAAGCGATATTGTTATCTCCGATTATTCCAGTCTGATTTTTGAGTATTCGATCTTTGAACGGCCGATGATTTTCTTCGCCTATGATCTGAAGGATTATAACGACTGGAGAGGTTTCTATTACGCCTACGATCAGATGACGCCGGGACCGATTTTCGTGAAGACGGAACAGATTATCGATTATATTCAGCATATTGAGGAGCGGTTTGACCGGGTGCAGGTACACAATTTCCGGGAAAAATTTATGAGCGCCTGTGACGGGCATGCGACCGAAAAAATTATAAAACTGCTGGAAGAATAAAAATGGGAAAATTATATTATCTGATGGGAAAAAGCGCCGCAGGTAAAAATGAGATTTACGAGGCCCTGATGAATATGCCGGAACTGAAACTGAAGCCTCTGGTCCTCTATACTACCCGGCCGATCCGAAGCGGCGAGACGGATGGCGTGGATTATTATTTTACGGATGAGGAAGGTCTTCAAAAGCTTCAGAGCCAGGGAAGGGTTATTGAGCTTCGCACCTACCACACGGTACACGGAGACTGGAATTATTTCACGGTGGACGACGGGCATGCAGATCTGGATCATCAGAATTATCTGGGGATCGGAACACTTGAATCTTATATAGCCATCCGGAATTATCTGGGCTCCGGAAGGGTAATCCCTCTCTACATTGAGACGGAAGACGGGGTACGGCTGGAACGTGCCCTGAAGCGGGAACGAAAGCAGGCGCATCCGGAATATGAGGAAATGTGCCGGCGTTTCCTGGCTGACCAGAAGGACTTTTCGGAAGAAAACCTGGCGCACGCCGGGATCACACGCCGCTACAGCAATGAAGGGCCGCGGGAAAACTGCATCCGTGAGATAGCAGACATGATAAGGCAAAGTGAATGACGCCGCTATAGGCGGTATAAGGTAAAGCGGTTTCATACAGTAAAAGTATAAGCCGGTGCATGCGGTAAGAAGTATAAGCCGCTGCAGGCAGGAATGAGTATAAGCCGCTGCAGGCGGTAAGAAGTATAAGCCGGTGCATGCGGTAAGAGTATAGGCCGTTGTATGCAGTAATAATTATAATAAGGAAAAAGTCCCCGCCGTTGTGCGGGGACTTTTTCCTAGGAAAGAGAAAAAATTAAAATGTTTGAGGGAGTATCCCGCGGCGTGTGGGTTCTGCGGGATGTGAGTTATGAAATGTACTAGCTTCTAACTAATACATTTTTGAGTATATGGTCGATTTGTGACCGAATTGTGTCTAAAAAATAAAGTATCCGGAAACTCCATAACCAAATTATTTACAAAAAAACAAATATTATAAGGATGCGTAGCTTCCATGCTTCACAACACCCGCCGCGGGGGCACGGCCGGACAGAAACTCATTGCCCGGAATTTCA